>JANOPX010000291.1:0-18184 GCA_031422115.1 Chamaesiphon sp. VAR_4_metabat_408
AGAACAAAGGAGTCTGGGGGTTCTGGCAGGGTGATTTATTTGTCGAGAAAGAGTATTCGATCCGTTTGTACTTAGTCTTTACCCACCCGCGACTAAAGTGCGGGCTACTAGCAAAAGTCCACTTAAGTGGACTTGAATTACACTAGCCCGCACTTTAGTCGCGGGTGGGTAAAGACTAAGTACAAACGGATCGAATACTCTTTCTCGACAACTAATTCACCCTGCCAGAACCCCCAGACTCCTTTGTTCTCTCACCACCAGAAATACCAACGGACTAAAGGTATAAACCTTTACCTCTCCTGGAGAGTATCTTACTTGCGCCTCTCAACTCCAGACACTTTGGTTGGGGCTGGCACTGGTTGAGTCATGTAGTCATAAGTCAGGCGGGACACCTTTTGGACGAATTCTCGACCTCGCAGATCGTTATAGGGGCGACGGACGAAGACCCCAATCAGATATAGTTTACCATCGGGCTTTTCGACAATTCCGGCATCACCGATCGCAAAGCCAATATTTCCAGTCTTGTGAGCGATATGAGCACCCGCACCGATTCCGGCGGCTAGAAGTTTCCGGTTCTCGGTAGCATTGAGAATGTCCAAGATTTTGATGCGACTATCCGCACTGAGGATTTGGCGTTTGGCGATGAGGGCGGATACTTTGACTAAATCGGCGGAGCTACTTTTGTTTGTCCCTTTGAAGTCACCCAATCGAGTTTGAATATAAGTATTTTGGAGTCCCCAAGCACGGAATCGAGAATTGATATAACTCTTACCACCCAAGTGTTCGATCAACATATTGGTGGCGGTATTATCGCTGACAATACTCATCTGGGTGGCTGTCTCTAGGGCGGTCAATTCTTTGCCCCGTTTGTATTGTAGGGATCCCGAACCACTGGCAATCAGATCGCGGCGGACAGTCAAAACATCATCAAGGTGAATTTTGCCAGCATCAACTGCTTCAAAAAATGCCATCAGAATTGGCATTTTAATCGTACTAGCAGCCGGGAACACGCGATCGCCATCAAGATTGACATAGTTACCTGTCTCTACATCCATCAAAAATACTCCAGAAGACAAAAAATCATATTCTGCCATCAAGCTCTGTAGCTCTGATTTGAGTGGGGTCAGTTCTTTTCCCCAGGGGATGCTATTCGCAAACAGGGCTGGTTGTGTGGATTGGATGTTAGCGGGGACAATTTCGGGCACTGCCAACGCTGGCACCGTCACCAAGACTGTCATCGCACAACTTAAAAGAACGTGCCAATATAGTTTTGTCGTCATCTTGAGATCGTTAAAGGACAGATTAGTAGCGATCGCTACAAAAATTTACTGAATTTTTGTAAATTCTACATCAATATTGTTCCCAGTAGCGACCGATCTATACCTATTTTGTCTTCATTGCCGTTGACAGAGAATCAAACCAAACCACCCTCGCGCATCTGTCCAAATCTTCAATGGATGCAGGGTATGATGTTCGAGGGTATCTGTGAGGGTGGGGAGATGAAACTTGCGGGAAATTTCGGTGCGGATAGTTTCGTCAGCGGTGAGGGAAATTTCTAGATTGAGAGCTGCCAGCCTGACTGTTTGAGCTGTCAGACTGCGAAGGTGCATTTCGATTTGACTGGCGGTAGAGTTGAAGTAGGCGAGATGAGCAAACTTGTCGAGGTTGAAGTTGCCTTGATAACGATGGTTGAGATGGCGGAGGGTATTGAGATTGAATGCAGCGGTAACGCCCTGGGAGTCGTTATACGCCGCTTCAAGGATATCGATCGGTTTTTGGAGGTCGATACCGATCAGGAAGAATTCGCCTGGTTGGAGAGCCTGCTGGACTTGAGTGAGGAATAGATCGACGGCTCGATCGTCCAAATTGCCCATCGTACTGCCGAGGAACATCAGCAACCGATTTTCAATTATCCGTGGCGGCATTTGAGCGAGTGCTTGCTCGTAGGTGCCCGCCAAACCGCAGATGTGGAGGTGGGGGTATCGATCGAGTAAAGTAATTGCAGTACTGCGGAGGATACCCGCGCTGACATCGATCGGCAAATAATGTAGCGGCGCATCGATTTGGCTATAAGCTTCGAGTAATGTGCGAGTTTTGCGCGAACTCCCACTCCCCAATTCCACCAATTCACAAGCACCAGTCAACGCGACGATTTCCGCCGCATAATTAGTGAGAATTTCTTGCTCGGTACGGGTGGGATAATATTCGGGTAAGTCGGTAATTTGCTCGAATAATTTTGACCCCAAATCATCGTAAAAATATCGACAGGGTAAAGTTTTGGGAGTTTGACTCAAGCCTTCGATCGCATCACTACCGTCATCGATCGCAGCAATATCAGAGTCTAATGTAATCCACTTGAGTCGATCGGCGAAATATTGGTTCATTTTGGATTTTGGATTAAATGATTTTGGATTTTGGATTGACAATGCGGAGGAAATAAAAGGGGGTGGGATAAAGCTAATGACGGTGATTAGGCGATATCCCCGACTTCTCCAAGAAGTCGGGGATATTTTAACTATAGTTGCTATATTTATATGGTTGTATTTCACGATCGGCGAAATACTAGATAAATCCAATTATTTGTCAGATAAATTGTATCTGAAACATAGATGATGGGCAGTGCCCACCCTACCGATGCTGACTCTTATAGCAGTCGCCAAGGCGGTTAAGACAGCCCAGCGACTAAAGTCGCGGCTAGTGGTGCAAAGTCCGCCTACGCGGACTGAGATCTAGAGTGTCTTAACCGATGTGGCGATTGCCATAACACAAGAGGCTTGGAAAATAGCTTAGATTTTGAATTTCAATCCAAAATCCAAAATCCAAAATCATTTAATCCAAAATCAGTTCAGATACCGAATATCAATCACAGTCCCATTAAAATTGTAGTTGAGTTGATCGATTTCTACCGTAGAACCAATCTTCATTTTGGTATTACCCAAAACTAGTCCATCCTTAGTTTTTTGACCCTTGCCATTGACAGTAATAATCATGTCAACACTATAAGAATCCGGTCTGGGGTCTTTGACCGCTTTGAGTGTACCATTAGGCTGAGGTACAGCTAGATTCCGATCTAATTGACGAACGGTTTTGATATCAACTTGTCCAGCTGGTTGGTTCCGAATTATAAAACTCAATTTGTTACCAGTCTGGAATTCCGTCATCAGGGTATCAGGATTGAGCACATTCAAACCTCTGACGATGACATCAGCTTCCACAGATTGAGGCTTATCTTGTCCGCGAATCGGCCCAGAACCGCCAGGGGAAAGGAAAATACCTATTACCACAAATAATATAACCAGAACAGCACCAATATCTAGGACGCTGAATCTACCGAATAATCTGCCTTGCCGATCGAGTATAGCCATAGATAATAATTTTTGCTGTAATTCGTTAAGTGTGGATCTAGCTCGTCAGCCCACAGCTAGTATACAGCGATCGGCCTCGTTGGCGTAGCCTCCGCTTTGCGGAATCGATCGATTGATGCCACTCAATACGCTTTTTGTTAAACTTTTGGCGGTGCTAGGATTCAGAGTAGGGGCAATTCATGAATTGCCCCTACTCTGAATCCTAGCTAGCAATCAACCATTTGCCGGAAACTTCCACAGCCAAAGAGCCGCTCAACGTCGAGGTACGAGTGAGATTTGGCGCAGTTATTAACCCAACGGTGGCTTCGATTTGGCTGAATGTGGGCATTTTTCCCAAGGCTTGAGTGAGGAATTTTTTGATGACTCGTCTTTGAAGTGCTAGATGAGCGGATTGGAGCAACTGTCGATCGATTTTAGCTCCATCACCCATCGCCTGTCGATACAAATCCTCAGCGGCTAATTCTAAATACTCCACATCAGCTTTTAATAGTTCTCCCGTACGCGCTAGATGGCTTTCTACTTGGGGATTAAAGTTGGTGACTAGTTGGGGAATAATTTCTTGGCGGAGGCGATTGCGGGCAAATTTGAGGCTGTGATTGTAGGCATCTTCCCAGACGGGTAATTGTCGATCGCGGCAAAATTGACCTGTAACCGATCGATTTACTTCCAATAGCGGTCGAATCAAATCGACCCCTTTCGTTAGCTCTCGTCGCCAGGACAGGGCACTGAGACCATCTGCACCCGCACCCCGAATCAGGTTGTAGAGGATTGTTTCAGCCCTGTCGGTTTGGGTGTGCGCGGTGACGATATATTTACTCTGGGTAGCTTGCGCCATGCGGATCAGAGCTTGATACCGCCATGTTCTGGCGGCTGACTCAGTTTCGGGCAGATTTGTCGTAGTTTGACAATGGTAGGGCAATTGCCACATCTGGGCAACTTGAGCCACTCTGTCGGCAATACCGATATCTTGCTCCCAGCCATGATCGCAATGAGCCACATTCAATTCCCATTCCCACCGCGATCGCAAGTCTAGCAACAATTGCCCCAAACAGAGGGAATCTTGTCCCCCCGATACGGCGATCGCAATTTTCGACCCCATTGGCAGCAACTGGCGATCGAGTAAGATTTGATGGATTTGGCTATGTAACTGTGTCCAAGACATTTGGGGCAGATTACCTCTCGGCGCGGCTACGCCAACGATCGAAGCTAAACAATCTTAGGACAATTAATATAGATTAGCAACCGCAGACCTTGTGGATCGATCGATTGCACAATTAACCTGTAGGGGCGGGTTTAGCTAGAATCTTGGGGCAATAACTAAAATATCCAAATCAAAACCCGCCCTCCTCACAAATAATGCTCGATCGATTACATTGGCGCATTGCTGTCAGTGGTGTACCTATTCAGCAGCATTGCTCTAGGAGTCGAAATAAACTATCTAGACATTTGCTCGATCGCATTCATGACTTGCTCATACCTAGCCATATTATTCTGCGCTTTAAATAATTGAGCCGCAATATTCAAATCTGCAATCGCACCTTTTTTATCACCTAATTCGTATTTAGTACCACCCCGAAGAGTATAAGCATTGGCAGATTGAGGATTGATGCGGATGGCATTATCATAGTCAGCTATCGCTCCTTTTTTATCACCTAGTTCAGATTTAGCACCACCACGAATAATATAAGTATTAGCAGATTTAGGATCGATGCGGATAGCATTATCATAGTCAGCGATCGCTCCTTTTTTATCGCCTAACTTAGATTTAGCATTACCCCGACTGTTATAAGCCTTAGCAAAGTTAGGATCGATGCGGATGGCATTATCATAGTCAGCGATCGCTCCTTTTTTGTCGTCTAACTTAGATTTGGCATTACCCCGATTGTAATAAGCTATGGCAGATTGAGGATTGATACGGATAGCATTATCATAGTCAGCGATCGCTCCTTTTTTATCGCCTAATTCAGATTTGACAACGCCCCGATTTTCATAAAATGTGGCAGATTGAGGATTGAGACGGATGGCGATATCATAGTCAGCAATCGCACCTTTTTTATCACCTAACTTAGATTTGACAACGCCCCGATTGTAATAATAATCAGCATCTTGAGGATCGATGCGAATGGCAATATCAAAATCTGCGATCGCACCTTTTTCATCACCTAAATCAGATTTGACACCACCCCGATTAGAATAAGCTATGGCGGATTGGGGGTCGAGACGGATGGTGATATCATAGTCAGAGAGTGCACCTTTTTTATCGCCTAATTCAGATTTTATCTGACCCCTGTTGTTATAAGCCCAAGACTTGGGATCTCTTTCTATTACGCGATCGTAGATCTGAATAGCTTCTTGATATCGTTTTAGATTAGAAAGTATAACAGCTTTTTCGTTGAGAAGGATCGTGTCCTGGGGTTCCAAGCTAATAGCCTGAGAGATTGCCACTAAAGCTTCTGGATATCTATTTAATCCTCTCAGAGATATGCTGCGATATCTCCAGAGGTAATAAAATTTAGCCTGACTACCTGATGGCACTAATTGAATTGCTCGATCGAATGCTCGAAGTGCAGCAAGATTGTTACTACTAGCTAGTCCTTTACCATAATAGCCATCGAGTAAGTTTGGTTTTAAAATGATGGCTCGATCGAATGCCTTGACTGCATCAGGATATTTCCCCAACCGATAGAGTTGATTTCCATACTCGATCCACTGCTTTGCATCACTACTATTATTCGGCGTAGCAATATTATTTCTGAGCAGATTTATCGAGGCTAATCTTGCATTATCTAGAGTAATTGGTTGAGTAGTTGCCACCTGCAATGTTCGCCGATTTATGCTCAATCTATCTGCTAAACCGATGAAAATTTGAATCGATATCCCCAAACTATTCCCCAAAACATTTCCATTACGGCGGCTAGAATCTCCCTCTGCTTTGCCATGAATTCCAATTACTCTTCCCGCACTATCGAATACTGGCCCTCCACTCATGCCTACATAAGTGACACTGTTATAAATCAAGTCGTAACCATTAGTAAAAGATAATTTATCCTGACGCTTAAATTCTCCTTGTTCTTTACTGCTAATACCGCCAGGATTCAGTTGCCATTGCCACTGTTGACTATTGATATTTTCTGGTGCTGGCCAACCACCTGGCAAGACCAATGACCCATCTGAGATTCGATAATTTCCGAGGGTAGCGATTTGATATGCTTGAGTACTAGTAAACTTAACTATTGCCAAATCTGTGCCGACAGATCTTTTAATCTGACTCGGACTAATTGTATATCTTCGCTGGTCGTGAGTAGCTATCTTTAGTTTTTGAGTATTTTTGACCACATGCTCGGCAGTCAACACATAATAACTATTCCCTTCCCTCGCCACAATGACCCCAGAACCATTCCCCCCAGCATATTCGATTCTGACTGTCACCAGTCTGGCTTGACGGTCTAGCTGCGCCATATAGCCCGTTGGTGTTACCGCGCGGCGCAGTTTGGGCAACTGTTGATAACCATACAAAATATCGGGATTGAGTCTAGTCAGCAGATTGTACATCGGTACACCCCAATTCGCCTGTCTATATTCAGTGACTTTATCTGGAGGTGCTTTAGTACCATCGGTGTAGGTATAAGCAGGGATGACCGGATAGGCTAAAGTACTATTAATCCCAATTAAATTGCCAAAGCTATCCAAAATCGGCCCACCACTCATCCCCTGTTCGAGATTGCGCTTTGTCACATAACCAATTTGGGTACCATTGATAAACGCTTCCTGGGGTAATTGCTTTACTTCACCCCCCACGACTTTGAGGGCGTTTGAGTTGTAGGGAAAGCCCGCTGCGAAGATTTCCCTCCCTTCAGTTAGAGCCACCTCAATCCGCCCAAAATTCTCCAACCCTACCAACTGATAAGCACGAGAGCTGGTAAATTCGAGCAGGGCGACATCAAATTTGCCTGTTTGGATATCTTTGACTCTGGTTGCTGTCTGTCTCTGTCCATCGGGTGTCTGGATGGTAATGCTGGCTTGTTCTCGAACGACATGAGCATTCGTTAATACCAGATATTTATTCCCTTTTTTGCCGATTAATACTCCAGAGCCGCCACCCGCTCCGACTCGAATTCGCACGGTGACTTTGGTAGCTACGCTTTTGACTGTTGTTTGGCGTTCGATTTCTTCGGTGTCGGTTTGGGTGATGGGTTGTGGTTGAGCGATTACCAACCAGGGTTTGGTAATGGCGATAGTCACTGTAGTGAGAGTTAGAGCGATGAATATGTTGGGAATTTTCATGAATTTACGGGATGCTCCCCTTCCAACTCTGCTTCTCCCCTTTGAAGGGGGCTAACATTGAATCGAATTGGGTATTTACTGTTAGCCGTTTGAGAGGGATAAAACTCCCGATTTTTGACCTGTGATATCTACCTTGGGTCAACTTTGGTAGATAATGCGGATCTGATGTGGATTGGTAGGCTATGCTAACGAATAATCCCAGATCTTGCACCAATTGCTAGAAGTACTAATTCTTCAACCCTTGGGTACCCACGAGGGGCACCCCTACAGGTTGATTGTGTGTGCTCTATATTGTCTGAGAAATGCTATTCGATCGAAGTTCAAGCAGCAAAACAATAGCATAAATGTAACTTAATAGCAGTGATGTTCTTGACCAAGCAAGCCAAACCGCCGATCGATCCAAATACCTGGGTAAAATAGATACAGTGCAGATAGATCGACACAATTGACTCGATCCTGTCAGAATCTTGAATCAGGGAACAGCTATACCCATGTCTAATGTCGTCGAACAGCCAGAGAAAATCCATCTCCCGAAAACTAGTGAATCGGAAACCCTCAAAAAAATTAGACACACCACCTCCCATGTAATGGCGATGGCGGTACAGAAGCTGTTTCCCAAGGCACAGGTAACGATCGGCCCTTGGATCGAAAATGGCTTCTACTATGACTTTGACAGCCCTGATGCCTTCACCGAAAAGGATCTAAAGTCAATTCAGCGCGAGATGATTAAAATCATCAATCAAAAATTACCAGTCACCCGCGAAGAAGTCACTCGCGCAGAAGCCGAAACTCGCATCACCGCCGCCAATGAACCATACAAACTCGAAATCCTCACCGGATTGCAAGAACCCATCACCTTCTATCACCTCGCTGATAAATGGTGGGATTTGTGCGCGGGGCCACACCTCGAAAATACTGGCGACATCCACCCCAAAGCCTTTAAACTAGAAGCTGTCGCGGGTGCATATTGGCGCGGCGACGAAACCAAAGCCCAACTCCAACGCATCTACGGTACCGCCTGGGAAACACCCGAACAACTCGCCGAATATGAACGCCGCAAAGAAGAAGCCCTCCGCCGCGATCATCGTAAACTAGGTAAAGAGCTAGGCTTATTTATTTTCTCCGAATTAGTCGGCCCAGGTTTGCCATTATGGACACCCAAAGGGACAATTCTTCGCAGTACTCTAGAAGACTTCCTCAAAAAGGAACAAACCAAACGCGGTTATTTACCTGTAGTCACGCCCCACATTGCCAAAACCGATCTATTCATGAAATCGGGACACAGGCAGAAATATAAAGAAGATATGTTCCCAATTATGGCGGACAATCTCGAAGATATTGCCTCAGATACTGGCTTTGTGATGAAGCCGATGAATTGCCCGTTCCACATCCAAATCTATCAAAGCGAATTGCGTTCCTATCGCGATTTACCCATTCGGTATGCTGAATTTGGCACCGTTTATCGCTACGAACAATCGGGCGAACTCGGTGGATTGACTCGCGTGCGCGGCTTTACTGTTGATGATTCCCATCTATTTGTCACCCCCGAACAACTAGATGAAGAGTTCCTAAAAGTTGTCGATCTAATTCTCTCGGTCTTTGACAAACTTCGCCTGAAAAACTTCAAAGCCAGACTGAGTTTCCGCGATCCAGCTTCTGATAAATATATCGGTAGTGATGATGCGTGGAATAAAGCCGAAGGTGCAATTACCCGTGCTGTTGAAAAGCTAGGGATGGAACATTTCATCGGTATTGGCGAAGCAGCTTTTTATGGCCCTAAGCTAGATTTTATCTTTAGTGATGCACTCGATCGAGAATGGCAATTGGGCACCGTTCAAGTAGATTATAATCTCCCCGAACGGTTTGAATTGGAATATATCGACGAAACCAGCACTCGTCAACGTCCAATCATGATTCACCGCGCCCCATTCGGCTCCCTCGAACGACTCATCGGTATTCTAATTGAAGAATATGCGGGTGATTTCCCTCTGTGGATGGCTCCGGTACAAATGCGCCTAATTCCTGTCGCTCAGGACTTTATCCCCTTTGCCAAAGCCGCCTGCGACAAATTACTCGCCCTCGGAGTTCGCGCCGAAGTAGATACTAGTAATGAACGATTGGGTAAAATGGTTCGCAACGCTGAAAAGGAGAAAATCGGCGTTGTGGGCATCGTTGGCGGTAAAGAGGTCGAAGACAACACCATTAGCATTCGTACCCGCATTGGGGGCGAATTAGGCGCGATTGGTGTGGATGAAATGGTACAGCGGATGGTAGATTCGATCGCGAGTTTCAGCGACTTCTAAATCTATAAAATGCACAATCTAGCCCTCGCCGTCATGGTGGGGGTATTTTGATTAAAGCCCCAGTTTCTCGATCGACTCCACCAAAATATACAATTTCATCGGATTGTTGGGGAATTCAATAAATCCATAACGATGATAGAAACTTGCTGCATCTTCGCCTTTGGCATCAACCACTACCGCCACAGACGCGAGTTGTTTGGCGATGTCACAAGACCTTCTGAGGGCATCTAGTAATAATCTCTTGCCGTAAGATTTGCCTTGATGTCCAGTATCAACGGCTAATCGACCAAGTAAAATTGCTGGTAATAAGGGGTATCTGGGGAGCTTCTTGGCGGCTTGTGCTTCGATATCTACGATTGAGATCGAGTAAGCAGATAGACAATAGTACCCCAACACTTTGCGATCTGGTAAATCAGTCAGTACAAACGGTGTCGATACTTTCTTTCTCAGTTCTTGCGATGCCCTAGTTTTGATATATTCATCCAAACTTTCAGCACCGCAAGTAAACGTCATTCGCTCGTGCTTTTTAGTATCTAGCAGATCGATACTAAGCATTGCCCAGTTCCTTCTTATACCAAGCCGCAGCCGCCTTCAGTGCTTCATTAGGTTCGGGTGGATTGAGAATAGCCTCTACAAAAGCTCTGCTATCTTCTGCATTGAGTTTGAGGATGTTGTGATTGGCGATCGTAAGCTGCGCTGCTGTTTGCGCGCTCTTGGATAAGAAATCAGCCAGTGTACTACTTTCAATGTCTGCCGCCTGTTGAATCAAAGCTTTTGTCTCTGGGGTTACTTTCGCCTCTATTCTCGTAGTTAACGTCATGACTTTTATTTTAAACATCACCTAGATTTTATTCGGTCATTAGCCGGAACGTCAATCAAAGTTTAACCCAATCCTACCTCAATATGCCTGAATAAAATTAAGCCTTACCCCGCGATCGGGCAACGCTCTAGATATCGATAGAAACGCGAAAACCCCACACAAGGCGGGGTTTTCAATAAAAGGCGGCACCCAGATTCGAACTGGGGATGGAGGTTTTGCAGACCTCTGCCTTACCACTTGGCTATGCTGCCACAGTCCCTAATGATACCAAAATTTTGAGATAATGCAAGTAGTTTGGCAAAAATCGTCGAATGATGCCAACAGGTGGGGATAATACCAAGCGTTATTGGCGATTACCTGCTTCCGCAGAGGCTACGCGAACAAGGGAACTTGCGATCGAACATTCACGTCGCCGTTGGAAGTAGGCACGAAATCGAAATCTAGTTCGCGCCAACGCCACGCGATCGAAAAGTACGATAAAACACTGAGGGTAAAATCGACCTTTAAGCCTTAAACTGGTGTATTAACCGCCCCCTTCGATCCAACTATATCTAAAATTGCTATATGAATACTGCTAGTTTGCGGACTTATATCTACAAGAGTCTAATCCTTGGGTTGCTGCCCATACTGGCGATCGTCAGTCTCCCATTTGGCAGTGTAGCGGCACCTGCAAAGGCTCGTAAGACGCAAGCTCCAGCGAAAGTATTCAAACAACAAGTTGCGGCTCCCCAAGGTACCTTTGCTGATTCATATACACTCGGCCCTGGCGACAGGTTGCGGGTGGACATCTTCAATGTGCCCGAATACAGTGGGGAATTCAACGTTCTCGCCGATGGTACCGTCAATCTGCCTGTAATTGGTGCCATTCGCGTTCAGGGTGCGACACTCCAAAGAACTTCTAGCGTACTGACTGGTTATTTCTCTCGCTACGTCAAACGACCGATTGTCACGATCAGTCTCATCGCCCCCCGCCCAGTTCAATTTGCTATTGCTGGAGAAGTCACTCGTGCGGGTTCTTATACTATTGCCTTTACCCCGGAAAATCGCAAATTTCCGAGCATCACTCAAGCGATTCAATTAGCAGGTGGTACCACTCAAACGGCAAATCTCCGTCAAGTCAAAGTCCGCCGCGCAGCGACAGGGAGAATTATCACCGTCAATATGCTGGATGTCTTGCAACGAGGTAATACTTCCCAAGATATTAGTTTACGCGATGGAGACACGGTGTTTATTTCCCGTTCGGAAAATATCAGTGCGGCCGATCTGTCGCGGGTATCTGGCTCCAACCTTGCCAACCAAGATACAAATATTAAAGTTGCTGTCATTGGCGAAGTGGGCAAACCTGGTACCTATACCCTCAAAGGTGACAGCAATCCTGCCGCTGGTGGCGTAGGACGGGTGACACCCCCAACTTTGACGGAAGCGATCAAAATAGCTGGCGGAAGTACTCCTTCAGCGGATTTGAGCCGGATCAAGGTACGCCGGAATACGCGCAATGGCCCAGGTCAAACTGTGGGAATTAATCTACTGAGTCTATTGCAGTCTGGAGATTTTAGCCAAGATATCGTCCTCCAAGATGGCGATACAATTTTATTACCAACCACTACTAGCGTCAATAATGCTAATAGTTCGTTGATTGCTGCTTCTAATTTGGGGCCTCAATCAATTACACCAGTGAAAATCGTCATCGCGGGTGAAGTCAATCGTCCGGGTAGTTACACTGTCAAGGGTGATGCCAATACGACCAACAATAACACCCAACTAACTGGGACTGTCACGTTACCTACGGTAACTCAGGCGATTCAAGCAGCATCAGGGATCAAACCCACCGCAGATATTCGTCAAATTCAATTAATTCGGACGACCAGAAGTGGGGAACAAAAGATCGCCCTCAACCTATTCAAACTGCTTCAGCAAGGGGATACCAGTCAGGATATCATTCTCCAAGAAGGCGATCGCATCTTCATTCCTACAGCTACAGCCCTCAGTCCCCAAGATGTAGAAATCATCTCATCTTCAACATTCTCCCCAGCTACAATCAAAATCAACGTGGTGGGTGAAAAAGGCGGAACTACAGGCGCGCTCAGTACGATTGAGGTAGCTCCAAATACCACCCTCAATCAAGCAATCCTAGTTGCAGGTGGGTTTAATAATGTCCGTGCCAATAAAAATCAGGTTGATTTTATCCGCCTCAATCCAAATGGCACTGTAACTAAGCGATTAGTCAGGTTGGATTTTGCTAAAGGGATCGATAATGAGGTCAATCCTCGCCTCCAGAACAACGATACGATCGTCATCGGTCGCTCGAACCTAACCCGACTTGGGGACGGCTTCAGCTCGATTCTCAGCCCATTCACAGGCATCTTTAGTATCCTAAATATCTTTAGGCAGTAATGGTTCGGTTGAGCGACAAACAAAATATCCCCGACTTTTTGTAAAAAGTCGGGGATATTGCTTATCTACCTCTATGATACTCGGCGATCGATAAAGCTTTTTTTCGGGAATTGACTTTTTTCAGCTTGTAGCTCCATCTACTATTACTCAAAATATCGACGGGTTCGATCTGGACTAAACAGATTATAGATTTTATGATAAACATCCCTCTGCTACGCCAATCGACTGGAATGGATCGAGGTTTGATTGCTGGTACGATCGCGATCGTCGGAAGCTGGCTGTGGTTTAATCGCTCACCCTTCCAGTGGTTGGCAACATCGATATTAGATGTATCTCCCTTCAATGGTGTGATGCTAGTTGCAGGCGTACTGCTACTCGCCTTCCTCGGTTGGCGTTATCGTCAATCAATCGCCCTAGCCCCAGGACTACATCGACTGCCATTGGCGTTGATGCTGGGGTGTGGTGTGGGGTCGATCGCATCTCAATGGTATGTGTCATTGGCACAGTTGCCCGTCGGATTATTTTTATTGGGTAGCTATGGTCTATTGGGTTTATGGTTAGCACCATCTGTATGGCGGCGAGGTTTGCCTGTGGGCATCGCGATCGCCTGTTTGTTACCATTTGGTGTGCAGTTTAGTACGGGAGTCGGCACGCCTGCCAGGATTGCCACGGCACATGTGGTGGAATGGATTTTGCACCAATGGCAGATTTCGGCAATTTCCGCAGGCGATGTCATCGTGTTGGATACAGGCGTGGCTTATGTGGATTTGCCTTGTAGCGGACTCAAGAGCATGTGGACGGGTACGCTGTTTTTGTTGGCGGCTACCTGGCTGGAAGGACGGCAAATCGGCTGGCAGTGGGCGATCGCTGGACTGGCAAATTTGGGATTATTGGCGATCGCCAATACTGGGCGGGTATTAATTTTGACACTCTTGGTTCATGTCTTCCACCAGTCAGCATGGGCAGAAATTCTTCATGTACCATTGGGTGTGATGGGGTTTGTGATGGCAAGTTTACTCACTTGGGGACTGCTCAGGTTGGTACCGAGAGCAACTGCATTGTCAGGAACTGGCGATCGGGAGGGAGGATCTAGAGTGCTTAACTGGCGATCGCTAGCAGCATTATCAGGGCTATTCCTGGTACTATCAATCGTGCCGATGCCCCAGCCAGCGACGATTTCAGCGGTAGATTTATCCAAATTGGACTGGTTGGCACCGATGCAGACACAAGCATTGGATCTCAATCCTCAAGAGCGCAAGTTTTTTGCCAGCTATCCGGGAGTCACCAGCCGCAAACAGCAATTTCAATATGGCGACTTAACAGGAACGTCCGTCTTGGTAGCGAGTCCAACCTGGCAGGCGCATCACTCGCCAGAAGTCTGTTTGGCAGCGATCGGCTACAAAATCGCACCAGTGGTACAGCGGGCAATTACACCAGAGGTAACGGCAAGATGGCTATCTTTGGATGACGGCAAGCGATCGGCAATCTATTGGTTTCAATCGGCAACCCGCACTACGGATGACTTTATGTCGCGGTTCTGGGGTGACGTATTTCGCCAAGAATCTCGCTGGACGATGGTTTCGATCGTCTTCGATCGGGCTATTTCACCCGAAGAATCGATCGTGCAAGGGTTTATTAAGCAGACACACGACGCGATCGATTCTCTTTCTGCTGTGCGTTAGCAATAGGAACACAGCGATTGAAATCGCCGCTAGTGATGCAAAGTCCGCCTACGCGGACTGAGATCTATAGTGTGTAACCGATGTGACGACTGCTTATCTTTGCTAATATTAGTCCGCGCAGGCGGACTTTGCATCATTAGCCCCGATTTTAATCGGTGGCTAACCCACCTCTAACCTTTCCCAACATGATGAACAAGCTCTTCAAACTCTTTTTTTGGATCTCCAACATCACCCTACTTTTAATCCTATGCGTGGGCTTTTTTCCCAGAATGGGGATGACATTAGTTGGTGACTGGATCGATGGTAAAGTACCGATCGATTTGATGATACCGCTACTTGGTTTGGTTGGCGTACCTCTAACTACAACAATTGTCAGGCATCAGCAGCAGCAACAAACGAAGCTGAAGCCGTCTATATCTCTATTTGAGTTATTTTACTCGATCGAAGCCCCGATTTTGGCTGTCTGCGGGATTCGGCTATTTGTATTGCGCGATCTGACTCCTGCGAGTGGATTTTTGCTATCTTCGGCAATATTGGGTTGCTTGGGAAGCTGTTATTGGTTTTGGCAACAGCGTCAAGCTGAATCGACAGAAGAGCGGGGTAATTTAATCTCGCTGGTGGGTTTGAGTTTATTGTTATTGGTATCTTTATATTTGGTGGCGATCGCGTCGTTCTTTGTCGTGCCATTCTTTTGCGCGCTGATAGGGGGCTTGTGGGATGCCGCTCGTTATGTTCTGGTATTAGTAGCGATCGTCGTGTTGCCGCTGTTTATATGTGCATGTATGATGAGCACTTTGCCGTTTGGCATGTTATTTGTGGCGCAGAAACTGTGGTGGCAAAATCTTCAACAATCGATCCAGCACTATGGTAAATTGCAAATCCAGACGTTAGTTAGTGGGTTGACGATCGTCTGGTTGGGGATTTTTATCGCCCTCCAACAACAGCCCCAAATTGAGGCTTTTGCGTTGTTGAATCAACCAATAATCGTTGGCGTGCCTACCGGAGGTAATCGTCAAGCTTATCTCCAAAAATCCGAACTATTCCAGCGGGGATTATTAAACGCTTACCTCGCAGATTATCGTTATTTGCGTTACCCAGACGATCGAAAAGTGTTCGATGCCTATCGCTGGCTCAAGTTGCCAACCTTCATCGCTGAGGACATTCAAGATACTTATAATCTGGTGACATATCCATTTACTTATCAAGGCAAACGCGAAGATAGCGCACGTGCCGCAGATCTGTACGCCAAATTTTTTGACACCCCAATCCTACGGGCTGAGAAAAATACCATTCGCCATGCTGTCGAATCAAATTTCAATCGTCGTGAGGCAAATGCTGGATTGTCGAGTATCGATGTCAAGCGGGTGCTACTCACACGACAAGAGGTGAAAGTCACTCCCCAGGGTGATTGGGCAGAGCTAGAACTCCACGAAACTTACGAAAATCAAACTACTGAATCTGAGGAAGTCTTCTATTATTTCTCCCTGCCGGAAAGTGCCGCAGTGACTGGAATATGGCTGGGCGAAACCGACGATCGATCGCGTCGGTTCCCGTTCCAAATTGCCACTCGTGGAGCAGCTCAAAAGGTCTACAACCAACAAGTCCAACGCAATGTAGATCCGGCTTTATTAGAACAAGTAGGGCCGCAAAATTACCGCCTGCGAGTTTATCCAGTATTGCCCAAAGGTCAGCCCCTGATGCACATGTGGATGACTTATAAAGTCCTAAAACAAGACGGCGGTTGGCCGTTACCGCATCTAAATGAGCAACGGAATGTTTACTGGAATCGGTACACCAAACGCACGATGCCGCAAAGTGTAGACAAAGCCAATGGTAACTCTTTATCAGCAGACGGTGAATGGCTACCCCAAGCAATCGTCGCCGATAAATCGTTAGCAGAAGTACATCAATTTACATTACCAAATGGCAGCAATATTATCGCTAAACCTTTTGATGCTAAGGGATATAGTTTGCCCAAAAATCAACGATTGGCGATCGTCGTCGATAGCTCCTATAGTATGAATGCCCATCGTGAGGCATTAGCTAAAACGATCGATTGGTTGCAAACAAACATTCTGCCCCACAACCAGATGGATTTATATCTGACAGCCAATAAGTCAGAGCAAGCGAAATCTGTACCAATGGCAGGCTTCAAAACCGATCGAGCGATCTTCTATGGTACAGTCGAACCTCAGCAGATGTTGGCACAATTCCAAACCCTCAGCCAAGCAGCTACCAATCCTAAATACGATGCGATCGTCATGTTAACCGATCGGGGTAGTTATGAGTTGACAACCGATCGCAATGAAGGGCAATTGATGCCCGCGCCTTTATGGATGGTGCATTTGGGTGGATTGCCCCATGCCTATGACGATGCCACATTAGCATCAATTCAGAGCAGTGGTGGCAGTATTTCAACAGACATAAAAACAGTCATGCAGCGAATCGCCACATTGCCGAGTTTGGGCGCAGGCACATCATTATTGAGTGTAGTAGACAACTATGCTTGGTTCCTGAGTCAGCCAAAAGATCCGGTAACACAGCCCCAAGACAAGGGCTTTGATGCCATCGCCGCTCGACAATGGGTAACTCAGGTGAGCCAATCTTTGAAGCCAACGCAGTTGCAAGAGTTGGATGCAGTGCATGTTTTAGCCAAACGATACAGCATCGTCACACCCTACTCATCAGCAATCGTTTTGGTAAATGATGCCCAAAAACAAGATCTCAAAAATGCCGAGAAAGACAAAGATCGCTTCCAGCGCAAAGGAGAAGATAAACAGTCACTTCAAACAGAGGTTTCTGCTACCCCAGAGCCTGCTGAATGGTTATTATTGTCGATCGTTATCTTGCTATTAGGTATGATTTATCGGCGCAATCTGGCGAGATCGATCGTTTAAATCCTGACTACCTGAAACATATCTAAAGTCAGGTTTTGGGCGTTGCTGAATGCAGGTATGATTCAACAAATGTGCGATCGCTAGAACCATCGGTAGGGGCAATTGATGAAGCGGCGGTTTTATTCGGGGGTTCCCCCCGAATAAAAAACCGACAAGACATTGCCCCTACCGATGGTTTCATACATCAAATCAGCACCGCCAGGTTTTGCAAGTAATAGTTAGGTTAAGTGCGTAATAAGAGCCATTAAACTCTCGGTGACGAGCGCATTAACTCTCGCGGCGAAGATCGCGGAGCATTGCAACGGAAGTTAGCAAGCCCTGATTGGCTAAAATTGCCAGATGATTCTCGAAAGTCTGAGGTGGATTCTTCAGGCGAGCTAAAATCATGTCAACAGCTTGCAAGACTTGCTGTGGGTATCGCTCAATGAGATCGCCAACA
>JANOPX010000292.1:0-10106 GCA_031422115.1 Chamaesiphon sp. VAR_4_metabat_408
ACTTGCTTTCTGATGAAATTGTCATAACTATCAGCTAGAGCAGCGAGAGGCATTCCCAAGCTAAATGATAGCGCGATCGAAGATACTAGTATTTTTCGCATTGTTCTGAAATGTTTAATTTATTTAAAAAAGTTGTTGCTTGTTTTTGCTCAAAGTCCAACCGCGCCCATCTACATTTTTACAAGTTAAACCACTTGGTTTGGAGATACAAGTAAACCCTTTTTTGCGCCAAGTTTTACCATAGCCCAAGATTGGATGCTTTGGATTCCTACCGAGCGTATCTCCATGACAGGCACGCTCGGCAGCTCCATTTGGCGACATCACAAATCTATTTCCCCAATCTAGATCGCAACTCTTAGGCTTGGGGGGTAATGTGGCATTACTAGTACCCATTTCACAATCCAAATATGTGCCATCAGTTCCACAATGAATATTACCAGAGGGTACCTGGAAATAAGTAGTTTCAGATGCAATTACCTTAGAACTAGCCAAAGTGTAAAAACTAGTAGTAATGGCGATCGCCATTACCGCGATCGAATTAAATTGACCGAATAATCTCATTGTGTATTTGGGAAAACCTAAATTAAAGTTACTATATTTCTATACTTACTGACTAGAGGCACAAGTAAAAAGTTTCCGAACCTTAACTTGAGCTGTACGATCGATATTTATAGTTTCATTAGAACTAGTACAAGTGTAAAGATCGGCACTAAGTTCCATTGCGATCGGGGCGATGGAACAGTTAGAGTTGAATCTATTTAAAAAAGTTGTTGCTTGTTTTTGCTCAAAGTCCAACCACGCCCCTCTTTATTTTTGCAAGTCAAACCAGTTACTTTAGATGTACAAGTAAATCCTTCCCCGCGCCAAGTTTTGCCATATCCGATGACTTGATGTTTTGGATCTCTACCGAGGGCATCGATGTGACATAGACGTTGAGCTTTACCTGTAGAAGACATCCGAAAGCGATTCCCCCACTCTAAATTACAGTCTTTTGGTTTGGCGGGCAATTTGGCAGTATTTGTACCCAGTTCACAATCCAAACCACCAGATCGGATCGCCCCACAATGAATATTACCAGAAGGAATCTGGAAATAAATAGTTTCATCAGCGATCGCCTTAGAACTAGCAAAAGTGTAAAAACTAATACCAATTGCGATCGCCATTAGTGCGATGGAATTAGATCGAGCGAATAATTTCATGCTGTTTTCGGAAAATAACTGATTTTAAGTTTACTATATTTCTATACCCACTGACTAGAGCCGCAAGTAAAAAGTTTCCTCACCTTAACTTGGATTCGATTTCCCGATGGGAAGGCTACTATCTCCAAGGGAGAGGCTAGCTCAGTACGAGTCTGTGGGCGATCTCGCAAATCGCCCGCAAGCCTTGTTAGTTAGTGGTTCGCCATCAAAGCTCTTCTTTAGCACTATGAACAAAGTATTACTATTACTCGCCACGTTCGGATGTTTGTCCCAAACCTTACCATCGGATCGATCTTTGGCATCTCTCGACTACCCTCTTTCAAATCTAATCGCCACAACCAGTCAAGCTTCCACTCGTGTCACCCTAACAGCCAAAACAGTTCGTTGGTATTCTGGGAAAAAGAGCGCGGGATTTCCTGAATATCGCGAAACGATCGTCCGTTATCCGATCGTCACTGGTTTACAAGATCCCACTGTTTTCAAGAAAGTCGAAACAGCGATTGGTTTGAAAGCGATCGTCGGACAATCCCTCACCGAACTGCAACAGGATCGTCGTCCTTGGCTAACCGATCTAGGGTATAAAATTAACTATAATCAAAATAGTATTCTCAATTTGACCTATACTATTTCGGGGATGGGCGCATATCCTAGCACGTCAGAAAAACGGGTGTCGATCGATCTACTCTCTGGAAATATCTTGCAGGCAAAAAATCTATTCAAGAGCGATAGTAATGTTGCCCTCGCTCAGTCGATCGACAAAATGATGCAGCGAGAAATTCAGGCGAAAATTATCGAAGTTCGTAAAGATATCCCAGATCTCCAACCAGATATATTTGCCAAACATCGGTTCAAACCAAAAGATCTCAATGATTTTACGATCGGCCAAAAAGGAGTCACCTTTCACTACAACTTTGATTTTATCCACGCAATGAAAGCCGCCGAGCCGTCTGGAGCCTACTTTTTATCCTATGAAGCACTGAATCGGCATATTCGTCCAGATGGGGCGATAGCCTTTGCGCTCAAGCGGAGTAGCAAATAGTAGGGGCACGATGCATCGTGCCCCTACTCGATTATGACGATCGCTTCCACCCGCGCCATTTTCGTCCCCGGATTGATAGACGTAATCGCCCAGCGGAGAGGTTCGCCCCACTTTTGGAGGTTTGACTCGATTGCTCGATTTAGATCTCCTAGAGCGTCATTAGTGATGTCAACTTCGATATCGATCGATTGAATCTGCATGGATTGTGGATTGTGGATTGTGGATTATCTCTCTGAAGTAGGGTGGGCACTGCCCACCGTCTATGTTTCAGGTATATTGTAGCTAATAAATACTTGTACTATCGATCGCTCAAGACGAGGTTTTCAGCCAATTTATCTATAATAGAAACTCTACCATATGCTCCATTAACCCATGTCAAAATTCCTATCTGTCTTATTCCCTACCTGGCTGAGTCGCTTGCTCCTCATCGGTTGTATTTGGCTCTGTCTGGGGGGGATAAATTATCCCGCATTAGCCACGACGAATTATAGTCGGCTCGATATCAGAAATCAAGATTTTTCGGGGCAAGATTTGACTGGTGGCGTATTTGTTTCGACAGAGATGCGCGGCGTGAATTTCTCTGGTGCTAACCTGACAAATGCCATGCTGACGATGGGTGTATTGCTCAAATCAAACTTGACAGGTGCGAATCTGACTGGTGCATTACTCGACAGAGCTACTCTAGATGAAGCCAATCTCACCAATGCTATTTTGACGGAAGCAACTTTGAGTCGATCGCGTTTCTATGGTGCGACGATTACTGGAGCAGACTTTACTGATGCTATCATCGATCGCGCTCAAGCTAAATTGATGTGCGAGCGAGCTGACGGGATCAATCCCACTACTGGAGTTGCAACACGAGATAGTTTGGGTTGTGATTAAGGGGGCGGGATAGTAACTACTTGAAAACTCTAAAATTTGGTAAAATATCATAAGTATCGGTATCGAAATTATGTATCAAAATTACCCTACTGCACCTGTCAATACATTACCAACGATGTATGACTTGCCAAGTGAAGATCCGGAGGAAATGGGTTTGCCTGATGAGTTTCACGATGTCCAACCAGATTTGCTCAGAGAAACCTGTCAACCTGCCATTGATGAGTTCTTTATTGGGGCAGATATCAACCTTTATTATGATGTCAAACATACAGGCTGGTATAAAAGACCGGACTGGTTTTTGGTATTAGATGTGCCTGCAAGTGAGTCGATCGCCGAGTCAAGACTGAGCTATGTGATGTGGCAAGAAGGCGCGGCACCATTTTTGATGGTAGAGTTATTATCGCCTGGTACGGAAGCCGAAGATTTGGGGCAAACATTACGAGTTGTTGGTAAGCCACCAACGAAATGGCAAGTTTACGAACAAATTTTGCGAGTGCCTTATTATGCCATTTACGACCGCTATTCCAACCAGTTTCGGCTATTTTGTTTGCAAGCTACTCGGTATGTAGAACAAACAATTAACGGACAGGGATTTTGGTTCCCAGAAATCGAATTGGGATTAGGCATCTGGACGGGTTATTATCAAGGGATGCAAGGTCAATGGTTGCGTTGGTACGATAAAAATGGCGATTGGTTAGCAACCGATCGAGAAGATAGTTTACAGGCAAAACAAGCGGCTGAGTCAGCTAATCTACGTGCCGAATCAGCTAATCTACGTGCCGATCGCGAACGAGAACTAGCCGAATCAGCTAATCTACGTGCCGATCGCGAACGAGATAAAGCAGCTCGATTAGCCGATAAATTGCGAGAATTAGGTATCGATCCCGATTGAATACAAATAACAACTCAGTACAGCTTTAGGCGGACTTTGCATCACTAGCGGCGACTACCCTTCTGCGAAGGCAGACGCTACGCGAACGGGAACGCTTCGCGAACAGTCGCTGGTTAACTACTCGATCGGCACTCTAGCTAATTTCAGCTATATAATGCTAAGATAGTAAGTTGCAAATTTTAATCAAACCGTAGAATATTCATGACCCTAACGCAAGAGCGGAAGCAAGAAATCATGAGCAAGTATCAGCTCCATGCTACTGATACTGGTTCCGCCGATCTCCAAGTCGCCATGTTGACAGAAAAAGTCAACCGTCTCAGCGAGCACCTCAAAACCAACAAAAGCGATCACGCTTCCCGAAGAGGTTTGTTGCAAATGATCGGACAACGCAAACGCCTACTGGCTTTCATCCAAACCGAAAGCGTTCAACGCTACCAAAATCTAGCCGACAGCCTCGGTATCCGTCGCAAAGACTAGAGCATTAGTGACTAGTGGCTAGTGGCTAGTAAAACTAGTGACTAGTGACTGGTGGCTGGTGTTATGGTAGTGATGAAGGTCATTTCTTCATCAACCAATATTCATCCAAAATAGATATATGCCTGCTGACGAATCCCGCGAGTCTCTCCCCTTTGAACCCACTCGCAGACAGCGCAAAGCCGCAGCGAGAAAAGCTAGCAAAGGAACACCCATTGTCAATCCTCCGACTCCATCCCCATCAAGAGCAGAGCGGGATTCGGGGTATGTTCCTGAAGTTGTGAGTCAACGGATGATTCGACGGGTGGGAGTATTTTGTGGCATACCTGTCATTATGGGGATGCTGGTATTCATCGGTAGCTATGTAGCGATAAATCAGCATTGGTTCAAGCTGCCCAACACTGCCGTATTATTGACTAGCATGGGCTGTTTGGGATTGAGCGTCATCGGACTCAGCTATGGCATTCTCTCGGCATCTTGGGAAGAGGATAGTAATAGCAAGGGTAGTCTTCTTGGCTGGGAAGAGTGCAAGACTAATTTTGGTAGAATGGCTGTCGCGTATCGTGCATCCAAAGAGCAAATGCGATCGATCGACAGAAGCTAAATCAAATCTACATCTCTCACCAATGCAGAGATCCTATTACTGCTAAAATCCCAGGGTACCCACCAGCGTCGTTTTTATTGCGGGGTTCCCCCGCAATAAAAAAACGACAAGACGGGGCACCCCTAAGCAAGTTAACCTGTAGGGGTGCCCCTGGTGGGTACCCAAGGGTTAAAGAATTAGTAATTCTCATCACTGCTGAAACATATAGCAATAGCGACATCGGTTAGGACAAAGTGTAGATAGTGTCAGTACCCGCGTTCGGATATAATGTTGGCGTAAAATATGCTCTAGATTTATTCATGCAGAAGATCCATCCCACATCAGCGATCGATCCAGGTGCGAAAATCGGTCATAATGTTTCCATCGGGCCATTCTGCTACATTCAAAATGATGTGGAAATTGGGGATAACTGTATTTTGGACGCTCATGTCACCCTATTTCCCCATACTTCGATCGGTCAAAACTGTCACCTTCATAGTAATGTCGTCTTGGGTGACTCACCTCAAGATGTGGCTTTCAAAGATGAGGTGAGCTATGTCAGAGTCGGCGATGATTGTACCCTCAGAGAGGGCGTAACCATCCATCGCGGCACGAAAGCGGGGACGACGACTCAAGTAGGTGATAACTGTTTATTGATGGCGTACAGCCACCTCGCTCACAATGTGCAGATTGGGGATAATGTAATTATCGCTAACGGCGCATTAGTCGCTGGATATGCAGAAGTCGGCGATAGAGCGTTTATTAGTGGAAATTGTCTGGTACATCAGTTTGCTAGAGTCGGTAGATTGGTGATGCTTGCTGGTGGCTCGGCAATACATAAAGATGTACCGCCTTTTTGCATGACGCGGAGCACTACCCTAAATAAGATTATGGGTTTGAATACAGTTGGTTTGCGTCGCGCTGGTTTGACATCAGCGGAACGTTTGACGATCAAAAGAGCATTTAGGATTCTCTATCAATCTAACCTGTTAATCCCCGAAGCGATCGCCAAATTAGAAGCAGAATTTGATGACGATTTGGTACGTGAAATTTGCGACTTTATCAAAGCATCTAAGCGGGGTATCGCTGGATACGTGCGTCAACGTCAAACTACTGATGATTGATATATAGGCATTATTAATAACAACAGTGCTAATATGTTGTCGGCTCTACTCTATCGAAGAGCTACAGGCATTGTATTTACATTGCCTTACAAGAGACTTCCTGCGAAAGTCAGGGGATAGGGAATAGAGGGAATTTAGGGGTGAAAACGGTATTGAAAATGATTGTGCTTTTACTTTCGCAGGAGGTCTAAGATATAATATTATTCTTAGCTAGTCTCTCACCGCGCAGTTGGGTGATGCTTGCAATGCTAGAAAAATTAAAAAAAGATGGAGGTTTATAACTATGACAGAACAAGAATTATTAACACGAATTACTACTAACCCTCAGATCTTTGCTGGTAAACCGATTGTGCGCGGTAGAAGACTAGCGGTAGAACAAGTATTAGGAATGCTAGCTGCTGGAGATACAGCAGAGACATTGTTAAACGCCTACCAGTGGTTAGAATTAGCTGACATTCAGGCTTGCTTGATATATGCACGTTGTTTAGTCTCCCATGAACGAGTGGAACCACTTTTGGTTGAAAGTACTAGATGAAAATCTTGCTCGATACTAATATCTCTTTTTTGGTGCGTGATGAATTGACTCTAGCTGGGTACGATGTGATTTGGACTGGTGACTGGGAATTCGATCCTGGTGATGAAGAAATATTGAGGACGGCTTATGGTGAGAATCGAGTTTTAATTACGCAGGATAAAGACTTTGGCGAACTGGCAATAGTTAAATCCCAACCCCATCGCGGAATTATTAGATTGGCTAACTTATCGACTACACAACAGTTTCCAATTTGTATTAATGTCTTAACTCGTTATAAAGAAGATCTTCTAGCCTGTGCCATTATTACTGTTGACTCTCGACGAGTACGAATTCGTTTATCAAGTTAGGTACTGTCAGCGATCTAAAACTAAAACAGCATACTAAGTAGTGAAAAGCCAGAAGTCTTTGTTTCTGCTACAATGCAGGTTCAAAACCATCGCATTTGGTATTATTACATTTGGGGCGAACTAGACTATTGGTTGGTTGAGATCTGTCGCTTCCTTGGAATTTAATTTCTCCAGTGAGACCATTAATTGAAAAATTGGCATCGCTAATAATTTTCTGGAGCTGTTTGCGTCCATCATTTATATCTAGATCGATCGGTAGTTTATTCAATCCTTGAATCAGCACCTGAGCAGCATCATAATTCATCGCGATTCGATGATCTAATTGCGATTTGTCGCCCCACCAATTGGGAGTGACGATTTTCCAGGGGAGATTGCTCTCCGCCAACGCATCATTTTGATAACTAGATGAATGCCAGGGTAAGCTAATAATTAAATTTTGAAGTTGCTGTTTGCTGAAATTAAATAAAGTTTGATCTCTGGCAACCTCATTAGCAATTATGGGTAATTCGCCATTGTTTTCTCTGATAATTGATAGCAGTCGATCGCGTTCTGGATTGTCGCTAGTATAGGCATCTGGGATTAGTATTATAGCTTGTGCTCCGGCTGCTTTGGCTTGTGTGAGATAAGCTGTAGCTGAAATATCCCCTTTGAAATCAAACTCTTTGACGATAGTTATGCCATTAAGATTGGCTTTCAATGCTGTTGTCATCGAAGCACTAAACGCCTTGCCAATAGTCCTAAATAGCACGATTTTGTTGTGTTTGTGTGCCGCCAAGTAATTGGCAATCTGCATTCCAGAAATTTCATTGTTGGAACAGGTACGGAAAAAGAAATTATTGGGATTATTGTAAGTGAGTAATGCAGAAGTGCTAGTACCCGAAATTAGCACCGTATTGTGGTTTTGATAAATATCTTTGGCTGGTAAAGTTACTACAGATGAATAGCTGCCGATTCCGGCTAATACACCTCTTTTGAGCAGACTATCTAAGACTTTAGGTGCGTAATCTCGATCGTTTCGATCGTCTACTAATACCACTTGCAATTTCCAGCTATGAGCCTCGGCATTCCATTGTTGTTGGGCAAAAGCTACCGCTTTTAACATTGCTGTCGGGATATCTATTGGCGTGCTATTAGATGCTGGAATCGACAGAGCGATACTTTTGATGGGGACATTTTTACTTACTAACTTGGCATTTTCCAGCATGATGAGTGTCTCTGGATCTTTTTTCGCATCCCAAGCTTTTGTCAACAATTCTACAGCTTGGGTGTAGTCTCCACGGGCAATGGCATTCGCACCCGCTTGTTTTTCCACCTGTTGCCCGCTGCTAGGCTTGGGAAGGAGAATTTCTTCGCCACAGCTAATTCCATCGCCTTGGATGCCATTACAGGCGGCTTCAAGTGTAAATAGCGATCGAACTAACAATATGCTAGCACCAGTCAAGGCGATCGAGGCAACTGTGGGGATTTTGATATTTCTGCCCTTCGATCTTAGAGCGGGAAATTCGAGCTGATGTGATATTTTATCCCAAATCTTGCGATGCTTGGGAAACTTTAACGGTGGATCGTATGGTGATGCGAATAAAATTGGTAAAATTGATGCGCCGGGGCATTCCCGCTCGTAAACACTCAAGTATCCTCTAGTATTAGTTAGGGCTACTTCCAGACTTTCAGATCGATCGATCCAATGGCTCAATAGTCGATCGAAAAATAGTCTTAATACCTTATAATGAACTGGCACTCTAAAAGCGATGACATTCGGTACACCGATCTGATTTGATGCCAATGCTCTAGCCGCACCAATACTCGAACAACCTGCCAAAATTACCAACTTCAATCCACGAGCGACACTACTTTTAAAAGCGTGGGTAAATTCCTCGATCGAGATCCGATCTTGCTCGTTGATACTGATTCTACCATCTGTACCCTCACTATTAATATGGCTGTGACCGACTATAATAATGACATCAAATTTTTCATCGCTAATCTTTTTGAGGACTTCTTCTGTTGATGGTGTATAGAGAGGTATGACGATTCCCCGTGACAAAAAGTGCTTCTCGATCTCACTTAGTTCGATCGGTTTTTCGATATTATTTTGATCGCCGAGGATTAATAAAATTCTGGGGAGATGGTGCCAGATAAGTTTATTAGGCGGATTTTTTGGGGCAAAGACGACACTAACCGATCGATTTGCTGCACCCAAGATATTGATGATAAATGAGGTTCGTTCGATCGATAGGGCTTGAAGTTCGAGATTTTCTGTTCTGATGACTAGTCTAATTGCTTCGTTAGGTGGGAGATTAATTAAGCTGTGGAGCAATCCTTCTCGAATTCTCAGCCAGGAATCTTGGCTCAATGTCTTGTCAAATAACTGTTGAAGATTTTTAATATCCTGGCTCAATCCCTTGTGTTCTTCAGCTACATTACTAACAATTGCTTTTGGTAATGTTAGTCCGCCAAAATATTCATCTTGATGAGTCGTTTTATGAATCTGTGCGATGACTTGTCGATTTAGTTTAATCAAATCCCCAATATTTAATTCCCCATTAGCACTTGGATAAGGGGCACTTGTTATCGCTCCAGTGCGATCGTCAATTATCGCAATTGTCAGGTTTGCAGACAGTAGATCCGGATCGCTGCCGGATATTAAGTCTATCATACAAATACGGGTCACAAGTCAACCTCTAATCTAAAAGATCGGAACAGTCAGCACCTCGTTATAATCTAGCATAAATCTTAGTGGTAATCTATTTTACATCTAGTTTTTGGCATTTGTTTTGCTACCCGTGTTTGCTAGAAGATCCCCCCTAACCCCCCTTTTTTAAGCTATCCATTACCCACAGATTTGGCGTTGGCGTAGCCGCGTCGTAAGCGCAAAGCGCAGGCTCGCGCCAACGCGGAGCGTCTGCCTAAGCAGAGAGATAATCGCCAAATCCACGAATTTCATCTCAAGTAGATGAGGAGTTTGCGAGGGTTTGAGCGATCCGGTTTCCACTCTGTAGGGGCAATTCATGAATTGCCCCTACAGAGTGGA
>JANOPX010000293.1:0-3155 GCA_031422115.1 Chamaesiphon sp. VAR_4_metabat_408
GGCGTTATCAACGGCTTATTTCCGGTACGGAAAGACCCCAACAAAGTACTTAGTATTTTGGGGTTGCTGAATTGGCATATGAACAATCCATTTTGCACTCCAGTCCCGCCAGATCCTTCGGATCTGGCGGGACTGAAGAGCAAAATCTATGCTTCATATCCCAATTCAGCAACGCCTAAATCCTCATTCCTTAGTTGGTGTCTTACCTAACCGTAAATAAGCAGTTGCTAACGCATGTTCGTCACCAACATTACCTGGAAAGAGCACCACAGGAAGGTTGGGAAATTGGGGATGGGTGGATGGAGTGACGATCGTCGAACAACCAGGGACGATCTGACCGAGTAATCTCGCTGTAGGCAGGGCTAGAGCCTTGCTGAGGGTGTCATTGGAGGTAATCCCACCCTTGCTAATCAAAAAGCCGATATCGTCCGGTAGAGCGCGAATAATGTCCATCAGGAAGGCGGATACATCTTCACCAAATTTGAGCCTGGTTTGAATCTTGCTAAAACTCAGCTCCTGACGACTGGTATAGATCGCTGGAGTGTTTCCAGCTTGATGGATGGTATGAATGCGATCGATGGTAGACTGTAGCAAATTTTCGCGATCGGTTGGCTCATTTTGGAGCAATTGGGAGACATCGATTTCCACACCTTCTATTCCGGGAGCTTGGAGTAGTTGGGTTAATTGCTCGGTAGTTTTTTTGACATGGGAGCCGATGATAATTGCCCCTGGTTTACCACCGCGCACATATTGCGACATTTCAGTGGCGGGAATCGGTTGGGTACCGAGATTGGCAAGGGAAGTCAGGATACTCGCACCACTGCGGAGCAAGAATCTTTTATCTAGATTGGTTGCCTCGATTAGATCTGTGGCAAACTTATCAAAGTCTGATTGTTGTTCGCCATCAACGACACAACAGCGGTTATTTTCTAGTTGGAGCAGTCGTTTTAAGCTACTCGTGCGAACTTCTTCGAGCAAGAATCTGATGACTCGATCGGCTGGAATTTTGCCCTGGGTTTTTTCTGTGACATAATCGGGTAGATAACTATGGTGATAACCAAATACCGAATCCTGAGCAAATTCAGTTTTGTGTACTGGTGTCTCTACCCCATCCACCAACAGGTAATGAATACTATCGCGGGTGATTCTCCCCCCTTCAAAAAAAGCTGGCATCAGGAAGTGAGCGTCGAAACCACCCAATTCAGCGGCAATGACATCAGTCTCGATCGGATAGTGTCCCCGTAGAGTAGAATCCGATCGACTCACTACCAAGAAATCTGTTATCCCCACCTCAGCCAAAGCAACCTTCAAATTACGACATACCTCGCGGGTAATATCGGCGGCTTGAGTTGATGTCAGAGCGCGAGTATTAGTTAAAATAAAAAAGATCGGTGCGGTATCCGTCAACCCCAGTTTCAGTGTCTCCACATCCCACTGCGTCAACAACAGACAACTATGAACTGTCTGCGAACCAGTAGGGTCATCATCGAGGACAATGATTTTAGGTCGATCGGTCATACAGGGTAGCCGTCAGTGACGAGACAATATCATTAACAATAGCCTAAAGTTGTCCACTGCCTGAGAAATTTACCGAAATTAACTAGAGCAGCTATGGGGTGAATTAAACCTACCCAAATCTGTGCAAACAGAAGGAAGGTGTCTGGGGTCAGCAACCCCCAGCACACTTCCGCATTGATTCACCCACCAGAGATAGGTTCTACCTACGTTAATTTGGTCATAACACCTTCAGGTTAGCTAGCCTGTTGCCCTGTTGCTAAAGATTAAGGAATACTCAAATGGTTTATAGAGTAAGTGTCTTTAGCCGAACAAGCTTAATTAACATTCTCGAAGCAAACATTACTAGAAATAGGACTAATCAAACCGATTAAACCAAATCATGTCAAACTTTGTTTTTTTAATTGATGCCAATAAAACGCCAATGAATCCAATTCATCCAGCTCATGCTCGTGAGTTGATGGATCGAGGGAAAGCAGCGATATTTCGGATGTACCCATTTACCCTAATCATGAAGCGGGTAGTAGATAAAATTGTTACTTATCCCATCTCGTTACGCATCGATCCAGGTAGTAAATTCACGGGTATTTCACTCGTAAATAATCGAGATGAAGTTGTTTGGGGAATGGAGCTACAGCACCGAGGATTATCAATCAAAGATGGACTTGAAACCAGGAAAGCTGTTCGGAGGGGGAGACGCGCTCGTCATACTCGCTATCGTCAAGCCAAGTTTCTTAACCGGAAGCGTCAATCAGGATGGCTAGCTCCAAGCTTAATGCACAGAGTGCTGACGATTCAGACTTGGGTGAAACGCATCACTAAATTCTCACCAGTAGCAGAGATTCGACAAGAGTTAGTTAGATTCGATCTTCAACAACTTGAGAATCCTGAAATCTCAGGCGTTGAATATCAACAAGGTGAATTACTCGGCTATGAGGTGCGAGAGTACTTATTGAATAAATGGGAGCGCAAATGTACATATTGCGAAGCATCAGATATTCCACTTCAAGTTGAGCACGTTATGCCAAAAGCAAAAGGAGGTTCAAACAGAGTTTCTAATCTCTGTTTAGCCTGTGAGAAATGTAATCAAAAAAAAGGTACTTTGCCTCTCAAAGTTTTTCTAGCCAAAAAACCAGAACTACTGAAAAAAATTCAATCACAATTGAAACGTCCACTCAAAGATGCGGCTGCGGTTAATTCAACACGGTGGGCACTACTTAACACGCTCAATCTAACTGGATTCCCCATCATGACAGGCTCAGGCGGCTTGACTAAGTTCAATCGAACTCGGCTGGGTTTGGTGAAAACTCACTGGCTAGATGCCGCTTGTATTGGGGTAGTTGACACCCTCAAGATTCTAACTACCAAAATTTTGAGCGTAAAAGCAAGTGGACAAGGAACGAGAAGGTTGTGCCGGATGGACAAGTTCGGATTTCCCTGCTCTAAACCTCGACAAACTTACCATCATGGATGGAAAACAGGCGATATCGCAATATCGCCAACAGGAGAGAGAGGACGAGTGGTAGTGCAATCAGCGACTCGACTAGAAGTGAGGATTGGAAAACAAAGAATTGGAGGAGCTTTAAGTGCTTTTAAATGTGTACATAAAAAGGATGGATATAGTTATGGGTAGATTCGAG
>JANOPX010000294.1:0-13504 GCA_031422115.1 Chamaesiphon sp. VAR_4_metabat_408
CCCAGTGTTGAGAATAAACCGAAAACGCCGGAGAGGATGATGGTTAGGAGTTCCATAGGGGGAGGGGGGAGGGGGAGAGGGGGGGACTGGGGGACTGGGGGACTGGGGGTCGGATTTGTAGGGGCGGGTTTATGAGATTACCTCCGGTAGGCTACGCCAACGATGACGCTTTTACTGGGGATTCGTTCAAACAAAGCCCTCCTTACTAGCGATGTAGGCATGGTGGTTTCATCCAAGGCAAGAAAAATGCACAAACCTTAGTGCTTAGTCTTCAACCGCCCTCGATTGAAATCGGGGCTAATGGCTAAAGTCCACTCAAGTGGACTGAGTGATTTTTCTTTCCTTGGATAAAACCACCCTGTGCCTTACTAGCGATGTAGGGGGAGAGTGAATTTCAATCCAAAATCCGCTTGGTGCGTTGTCTTGAAAAGGTGCTCTACTTGTCTGGTCGGGTGACCCGCCCAGTTGGGAAACCCCAAGACCACTGGGCGGGGGACAAAGGCGAGTAGCACTTTTCGCTCCACTTGCCCTAGGAACAAAGGATAGTTCACGCATCCGCAAAATCCAAAATCCCTACCCCCTCATCCACCCTTGAATTGTTTCGCCAACTAATTCGACGGAAATATCTTGGGATTGTTTCGTGGCGCGTTGGACTACTTCTACTTTACCATCAGCGAGGGAGCGTCCGGTGACGATGCGGTATGGGATGCCGATTAAGTCTGCGTCTTTGAATTTGACTCCTGCGCGCTCGTCTCGATCGTCTAGGATGGTTTCTATGCCCATTGCGTTTAGTTCGCTGTAGAGGCGTTCTGCGGCGGCCATTTGGTTGGTGTCGCCAATATTGGGGACGCAGATGATGGCGTGGTATGGGGCGATCGCGACAGGCCAAATGATGCCATCTTTATCGTAGGATTGTTCTACGGCAGATTGGGCGAGTCTTGATACGCCTACGCCATAGCAACCCATGACTAGGGGTTGTTCTTCGCCTTGCTCGTTGGTGAATGTGGCTCCCATGGCGGCGGAATATTTGGTACCGAGTTGGAAGATATGTCCGACTTCAATTCCTCTGGCGGTTTGGAGGATTTGGGTGGAGTCGTGGATGGCTCGATCTCCTGGTTGTGCTTTTTGGATATTTACGGTTAGTTTAGGTAGGGTAAATTCGGTGTTCCAATTTGCGCCGACTGCATGTTTTCCACTTTCATCTGCACCTGTAATAAAGTTGGTGAGATTGACGGCGGTTTCGTCGAGGAGGCGGAGGAAGTGGGGATGGACGTTAGGATCTGGTTTGATATATTCATCGCCCAAGTCGGGGGAAATATATCCGAGGGGGAGCGATTTGGCTGCCCATTTTTCGATGCCAGTTGTGTCGGGCGTTTCGAGGGAGATAATTGTTTTTCCCCCATAGTTTGCGGCTAATTTTACCAGTTCGTTATTTAATTTTACCTGATTGACATCTCGATCGGCACGAATACTAATCAGTACCAATACTGTCATCCCGTTATCGTAGACTGCTTGATACAGGACATTTTTGACGATCGCCGTTGCATCGCACTTGAAAAATTTTACCAGCTTGGAGATCGAATTCGTCCCTGGTGTATCCTGAATCTCATAACTCGTAAATGGTGAAGCTACAGCATCGGGAGCTAGCGACACAGCCTTCTCCACATTGGCTGCATACTTACCATCCTCGGTATACATCACATCATCCTCACCCGCATCAGCGAGCACCATAAACTCCTGGGAGCCAGAACCACCAATCGCGCCCGAATCAGCATCCACAGCGCGAAATTTCAAGCCGCAGCGAGTCAGCATCCGACTATAAGCATGGTGCATATCCTGATATGTCGCCTGGAGACTCTCCACATCAGCATGGAAAGAATACCCATCCTTCATGATAAACTCCCGCCCGCGCATCAACCCAAAGCGAGGGCGAATCTCATCGCGGAATTTACTTTGGATTTGATACAGATGTTGGGGCAATTGACGGTAAGATTTAATCAGATCGCGAGCAACAGCCGTCACTACTTCTTCATGAGTTGGGCCTAAAGCCACCTGTCGCTTCTGTCTGTCAGTAAAAGCGAACATAATCCCCTCAGACTGAGTATAAGTATCCCATCGCCCCGACTGTTGCCAGAGTTCGGCGGGTTGCAATTGAGGTAACAAACATTCCTGCGCGCCTGTGGCATCCATTTCTTCTTTGACAATCTGGCGCACCTTTGTCAACACCCGCCACATCAAGGGTAGATAAGCATACAAGCCACTCCCAATCCGCCGGATATACCCCGCTCGTAGCAATAGTTTGTGACTGGGGATTTCCGCCTCGGCTGGCTCTTCTCTGAGGGTGACAAATAAGCTCTTGGACAGTCGCATCTTGATTTTAATTCTGTTGGTTATACAAAGGTCGGCAAGGGCAGGATCTCAGTATAGATATTATCGCATCTAGGCTGCGGACTCGATCGCTTTTTGGAGGTTGGGATAAGTTGCGTTGCTCTCAACCCAATCTACCCACCTCTTAATAATCTATCGTACTCTGCATGTGTCCCAATCCAAAACCATCCCATCTCATCATTTTCTTCTACAGCCAAAGCGCGATAGTGAATGCCAACTCGAACAGACCAAAATTGGCCTACTTTTTTGAAGTGCAGTGATGGGTAGCGAGAATCTTGCTTGAGGAACTCATAAGATCGATCTGCTAATACTTGAATCTCATCTGGTAACTGTCGGTAATGATACCAGAAATCAGGAGTCGCGGTATGTTTCACAGGTCGGTACAACGCCCTGCGCGTAAATGTCCGATTGCTTTTTTAGCTAGTTCATCGAGCTTGCCTGTGGCTACATCTTCCTCAAACTTTCGATCCCATATTTCTGCATCAAATTCTGCAAACCAAGCTCGGAAAGTGGCAAGTTCATCGGCGGACAGGTCACTAACAGCGCGTTCGATTTCTTGTAAATTACTCATACAGGAAGATTTATCAAATAGCGGAATATCATCCCTCTATTTTCTCACAACTAAGTAGGTAAATGCAATTATGCTCGGATTAGAAGTTTTGGCTCACCTACCGCCATGGAACCCTCCGCGTTCCCGCGTTGGCGCAAGCCTCTGCCTTAGCAGAAGCTTGCACTTATAATCGTTGGCGATAATAGAACTAAGCGAATAAACTACAGTATATTCAATTTTTATTCAAAATTGGGCATAATACTATTGACTATAGTTATTTTAACTTGGGTGAGTGAATGAGACAGGTTGCCGTACAGCCAATTAATATTATTATCGATCGTCTTCAGACCAAAATAACTAGTGAGATCGAAAATAGATCGCAGTTTGACGATCTGAGTGCATTAGTGTCGATTCAAGCACTACAAGATATCGGGTTACGTTTGAACAAGATTCAGAAGATCCTCAATATTCAGCGATATAACTTGGTATTCATTGGGCAAGTAGGTGCAGGTAAAACTACGGCAATTTGTCATCTATTTAACCTAGTACAGGAGATAGAGCTGACACGAATGACACCATTGAAGGGTGGTAAAAATCCTACAGCTAAACAAGTCAAAGAGTTACTTTCAACTGGTGCAGGCAAGAGTACTATTTGTGAAGTGGTAATTCGTCCCGCAGAACGAACCTATGTGGAAATCGATCCTTATGAAGTTAGAGAGCTACAACAGTTAATTGAAGATTTTGGATTATGGATTTGGCAAAAAGCCCACCCAACGGTCATGAAAGAGCGCGTAGAAATTCCACCAGATGAGTTATTACGAGCGATTCGGAATATTGTAGAATTGACGGAAATTAGCATTAATGGAGTACTGAAAGACCAAGCTCTAGAATTTGCACAATCTTTTGCGATCGATGATTATGACAAATTCAACCGAGAATTAATCGAACGGGGACGACTTATAGATCGCACAAAAACTGAAGCATATCCAAAACCACAAGATACTAATGAACGATTATGGCTGAGTAAAGTATTCCAATCTCTGAATGTTGCCAAACTACCAAAGTTTTCTATCCCTAAACGTATATACCTCAACTTATCCGATCGAATATTAGACTTCAGTCATCCTCGGCTCGGAAGTATCGTTGATACTAGAGGTTTGGACTTAGCTACTAAAGATCGTCGTGACTTAGCTTATTATATTCGTGAAACAGATAGTTCGATTTGTATCTTTACCGAACGGTTTACCTCAGCACCAGCAAATATCATTCAAATTATTGGTAAATATCTGACTTCTACAGCCAGAGATATCGCTACCAAATTTGGACTTTTGGTTATGCCGCGCAAAGGTGAAGCCGAGCAAGTCATAGGTGCTGATGGACAAGGTGTTGATGATGCAGAATTGGGGATAGCACTACGAAAGGCAAACATTGATAATGTATTTGGTAGTGAGAATATTAATTTCTCCTTTGAAAATATCTTATTTTATGACGCATTTCAAGGATATCTAAATGATGGGATTCATGATAAAATAGAAATCGAACGAGATCGAGATCGCCTATTTGCAGAGATAGGCCGTATTATTTCATTGCGAGAACAACAGTTAGAAACAGAAATTCAAACCCTTAGCGAACAAGTCGAACGAATCCGATCGGGGAAAAAGCTAACCGATATTGAAGATACGATCGTCACAGTTGCCAAACAAAAAATTCGTGAATTCAGTACATTAGATTTAGACCGACATAATTTTTCGACAGAATATGTGGAAATGCTTCCGGCTCATCATTGTACGCTCCGCGCCACAAATAACCGTTATGGACAATATGAGTTAAGAGATATCGATATCTATTTCAATGGACGATATCTAGCCGAACATTTGATTCGCAAAATCACTCAAACATCGAAGGCTGAAATTTTTAAAATAGTTAGCTTTATCGAAACTGAAATCAGTCATGGATCTGCTTTATCCCCCCTAATGCAGAGATTGCGCGATCGAATCGATGAAAACTATGAAGCTATAGCGATCGATCTTAGTATCGAAATTGAAACTATTCTCAGCGATCGTCTGCTCGCTCCTCAAGATTATGATGATTCAGTATTCTGGCAACAAGCAATCGATAGATGGGGACAAGGTTCGGGTTACAAATTAGATGTGCTATCTTTATACGATCGACAGATAGCGACGATCGATACCATATTTGTCGATCTAATTGGAGCGGCTTGGCGCGATCGGATCGTCCAGCCAATCTTAACATTCCTTGGGGATTAAATTAGTATATTTGTGTAAGTCAATCTCAAATATTGATTTAGCATCTAGACAATTCTGTTCCCTGAGATATACTTAGAGAACATAATTGTCGATCGTTATCACTATATTAGTTTTGACGACCTTCTTTGTGGATTTCGCCTTCAAATGGTTGTACGCCAATTTTGGGTGGTGTATTTCGATCGAGTGAAAATATTCTTGCAGCCGCATCACCAAGATAAGTGATGAAGTTTTTTAAGATGGTAACAATTTTCATGATGCCGATCCTCTATGTTTAAAATTGAGGCAAGCCAGCGATTCTCTCTCATGAGAGGCTTCGCCAACGATCTCGCCTCGTTAGCTTAATTCTAGATAGATCGATCGACTAAAAATCACTAACTTAATAGAGATTTAACAATCCCAAATTTACAATACACCTTTAGAACTAGGAATAGTTCCCATCCGGCGCAGATCGGCTTCTGTCGCCATTCGCATCGCTTTCGCAAAAGCTTTGAAAGTAGCCTCGATAATGTGGTGAGAATTAATCCCATCTAGTTGACGAATATGCAGTGTCATCAAACTATGATTTACCACCGCGACAAAAAATTCTCGTACCAATTGAGTATCATAAGTACCCACCCGCTGAGTGGGAATTTCTAGTCCATAACTGAGGTGTGGACGACCCGAAAAATCTAGGGCGATTTGTACCAAGGCTTCGTCTAGAGGGGCGACAAAATGCCCAAACCGAACAATTCCCTTGCGATCGCCTAGTGCCTGTGCGAGAGCCATTCCCAGGGTAATTCCCACATCTTCATTCGTGTGATGATCGTCGATTTCGACATCCCCTGTCGCCGCAACTTCCAGATCGAATAAACCATGCGCTGCAATCTGATGCAACATATGATCCAAAAACGGAATCCCCGTCTGAGCCAGACAGACACCAGTTCCATCTAAGTTAATGGTAACAGTCACATCAGTTTCCCCCGTCTTCCGGTGAACTGTAGCAATTCGATCTTGCATATTTTGGATTTTGGATTTTGGATTTTGGATTGGAGGATAGTCTAAGATTCGAGCGATCTTCATTATAAACGACGATCGTCCCCTATCCCCCTCTCCCCTACGGTGTATACACAAGTCCGTTTCAGTTGCTGCATAGTCTTTTTACCCCACCCCAGCCCCCCTTTCCAAGCTACCGCGTACGACAAGTCCGTTTGAGTTGCTGCGTAGTCCTTTTACCCCACCCCAGCCCTCCCCTTGGAAAGGGGAGGGAGCTGAAGCCCCCCTTTCCAAGGGGGGTTGGGGGGGTAAATTAGTCAAAACTGAACTCTAGCCGACTTGTGTATACACGGTAGCCCCTCTTCCCCTCTCCCCCTCTCCCCCTCCCCCCCTCCCCTATACTTTTTCCCCAAAATTTGGGAACCCTAGAAGGAGTAATCTTCAGATACAACGGAATCGGTAGATGAGTGGAATATCGATAGGTGATGTCTTAGCTCAAAGTGAAATATTGCCAGCAACTCCATACCAAGCACAAGATCTCCCACGCTTATTAGAATCTTTCCGCCAAGAGCAGGTAACTGGTACTCTGCACTTGGAAGTAGAGGTACAGCCTAATAGATATTGGCATCGAGTCTTGGGATGGTACCAAGGTGAAATCACCTATGGTGGTAATAATGTACTCGATCGCGGCGAATTAATTCGCAAACTAGTCCAGAAATTCAAACCAGAATATGCTCAGTCGATCGATAATTGGCTGACACAGCAACTAGTGCATCCTTATCCGGCTAGAGATCTGTTGAATGTTTTGGTACAACGGCAGGTATTGACATGGGAACAGATCGAAAGTTGGGTACAAGGGCAAGTAGTATTTGCTTTAGAGCAATCAATTAATTTTGCAGGTAAATATCGGTTTACTACCAGTACAGAGCGAGATCTTTCCTTTGGGGAGGAAGAGCGAGGATTGAACTGGAATCAGTTGATGCTGGCTGTGAATACGCGCCAACAATATTGGGGCAAGATTAGTAATTTGATTCCAAATGTGGCTGCGGTACCACTCGCGCCTACCTCGGCGACACTGGGCAAAATTACCGAAACAGCGATCGTTCAACACGTCCAAAAATGGTTTGATGGCACCAGAACGATCGTCGAAATTGCCATCGCCGTCGATCGAGATCCGCTCCAGGTTGCCCGCTCCTACGCGCAATGGGCGCAAATGGGCTGGATGCAGTGTCAACGGACGATCGACCTCTCCCAAGACACTACAGCCCCCCCAGAATTGCCGATCGTCCTGTCGGTTGATGATAGTCCGATCGTGCAGACGCGGATCAAGCGAGCATTGAGCGAACATTGTGAAGTACTGCTGGCAAATGATGCGATGAGTGCGCTACATCTACTCGCCAGACAGCCTGTAGATTTGCTGCTGTTGGATGTGACGATGCCAGGAATTGATGGCATCGAGCTATGTCAGACATTGCGGCGGATGAGTAAATTTGCTCAATTGCCGATCGTCATGCTCACAGCCAAAGACAAGAGTTATGACAAAGCACTAGCCGAAATGGTTGGAGCTACTGAGTATCTAACCAAGCCGCTGGATGATGAGAAATTAATCGCTGTTGTCAATCGGTACGCTAAAGCTGGGCATATTCAATGATAAGTAAATTATTTGTCGTCATAATTAATAAACATCATGTCAGATGAGCAGTATCTGATTTTTAGTCTGCATGGTTCTTTGTATGGAATTAATGCAGCGTCGGTGCGAGAAATTTGCTGGCTACCAGAGTTGTATTCATTACCTACTGCCCCGGCAGATATTCTAGGAATGTATAATTGGCGATCGCATATGGTACCAGTGATGCACTTAGATTTACGGTTTGGGCGGCAATTTTCTGGGTGCAATTTGACCGATCGATCGATCGTGGTAGAGTGGCAAGATACATACCTGGGCATTATTGCCCATGATGTGTATGATGTCGAATCTTTGACGATCGAATCTGTCGATCTCGATCTGATTCAGGGTCGTCAATTAGCAGTAGACAGGGCTTTTGTCACTGGAATTGCCAAGCTGAATGAGCGTCCGGTAATTTGTCTCGATCTCGACAGATTGATTCGCGAACCGAATGCAATTGTAGCTGTGACTGGTGGAGATGCTCCAGATTTGGGCACAGCAGGAATGGATTTTTATTCACGTTGTTGTCCCCAAGCTAGTATGACTGAGATGGAAATCTTTGCTAGTCGTACTGCGGCACTGAAAGTATCGGTTGCCGAGACTCAAGCTAGTACCGATGAAGGTGTTTTAGTCATTCAAATTGGGGGAGAATATCTGGGGTTTCCGCTAGAGCTAGTCGTAGATGTGGATGCGATCGATCGCTTTCCCGTATCACCAGTACCAGCTACTCCAAATTATATTATCGGTCAAATTAATTGGCGGGGTTCGATTTTACCAGTCTTGGAAATAGGCCATATATTGCAGCTACCAATTCAACCGCGTGCAGAATTTGTAGTAGTAGAGATCGATCGAGTAAAGGTTGGGATTATGGTCGATCGGATTTTTGATGTCTCTTATTTAGCTAATAGTGAGATCGATATGATGCCGATGGCGATCGACAACCAAAGCCAGACTTATCTTCGGGGTACGACCAAATATGCCGATGGTTTGATGTATCTAGTCAAACTCAAAGAATCGATCGAACGAGAATTTTTATCCGTGGGTGTCTAACTTACCACCTGCTGGTGCTAAAGGAAACTAATTGACAAATTTTCTATTCGATCGAACTTTAATTATCTAAATTTTTATATTCTAAGCTTATTCTAGATCGCCCCATCAACAACTAAACCCTATGACAACCAAATTGTGGACGAGAGTAACAGCTCTATCCTTCAAAACCAAAGCAACACTTGTCGCGATCGCCGTCGGAATTTTACCAGTCATTCTCATTGGTGGACTAAATTACAATCAAATTGTTAATGCCAATCAACAGCAGATTGTCAAAATTCAAAAGTCGCGAGCAGAAGCAATTGCCGATAAACTAAATCGTTTTGTATTCGAGCGGAATGGAGATGTTGAAGTAATATCATCACTACCATTTTTTGTCGATACTAAAGTATCTGCAACAACTTCAATCGAAAGTAAATCTAAATTACTAGATCGATTTGTAACGAGCTATCAAGTCTATGATAGTATTGCAGCTTTCGATCTCAAGGGGAACTTAATCGCCCAGAACAACGGTAAGAAATTAGAAAATCACTTCGACCGCCAGTATTTTCAAGAAGTTTTGAAAACAGGCAAAACTACTATCTCTAAACCAGAAATTTCTAAAAGCACTAACAAATTAGTAATTCACTTTGCCGCACCGATTAGAGATTCAATTACCAATCAGATTATTGGGGTAGTGCGAACCAGAACTCCCGTCGAAAGGTTGTCGGTACCGCTGAAAGATTTGGCGAATAAATTAGAGAACTATTATATTCTCGATCGATTAAATAATAAAGTATTTATTAGCTCTAACGGGCAATATACAGATGCTCCAGAAACACCTGTAATGGCAAAAGCACGGGAGAAAGGGGGACTGATTCGACAAGAAAAACAATCTACTGCGGGGAATAATAATCCGGCACAACTCCTGAGTGCGGCTCCCTTCAAGAAACTAGAAGGCATGTCAGAATTGCCTTGGACTGCGGTAGTCACCATCGATGAAGATGCTGCATATATCGGACTTCAAGAGCTGCTCCTGACGATTTTAGCTGGAGCTGGAGCTACAACTGTCTTGACGATTGCCCTATCAACCTTCTTTGCCGATCGAGTTACAAAATACTTACAACGCGCAATTGGGACGATTACTACTTCTGCCGGGGAAATTATCGATACGGTACAGTCTCAGGAAATCACCATCAACCAACAAGCCAACTCCGCCATCACTACCGCCGATACAGTCAATCAACTGGAAAGTATCTCTACCCAAACAGCCGCACAAGCCTCTGCATCAGCCACCGGAGCACAACAAGCACTCGGACTTGCGGAAGAGGGTACTCAGGCGGTATGGCAAACTCTCGAAGGGATGTCTGGTTTACGCGACAGGGTAGATGAAATTTCCGAGCAAATCGTCAATCTTGGCGAACAAACCAAACAGATTACCACTGTATCAGATCTGGTATCCGACCTGGCAAAACAAACCAACATGCTCGCACTCAAAGCCGCTGTAGAAGCTGCACGGGTAGGAGAGCAGGGGAAAGGATTTGGTGTAGTTGCGGGTGAAATTCGGAAACTAGCAGAGGAGAGTAAAAAATCCGCCGAGAAAATCAATAACCTTGCTACCGACATTCAATCAGCAATTAATCGCACGGTAATGGTGACGGATAGAGGTACACAAACTGTAACTGAAGGGATTCAACTGGCTCAAAATACCGCCGCTAGCTTTGTCGGCGTAACAGATGCAGTCAATAACGTGTTCCTCAATTCTCAGCAAATCTCCGCCAGTATCAAACAACAAGCTACTGCAATTCAACAGGTACTTGGTGAGATGACGATTATCTCTCAAGGTTCTCAAGAGAGTGCCGTCGGTATGCACCGTGTCAAAACCTCCACTAGGGAACTCAATCTGATTGCTGATGAATTGCAAGCAGCAGTGAGTTAGTGATTAGTGGTTAGTGGTTAGTGAGTTAGTGGTTAGTGAGTTAGTGATTAGTCAACTCGAATTTTAAACTACCAAATTACCACTACTACCAACTTACCACTACCCACTTACCACTAACTCACTAATCACTACAAACTTACCACTACCCACTCACCAATGAATATCAAAGATCTCCAAACCAAGCTTTCTCAACTACCATTTAGAACCAAAGCAATTGGCACCATCGTATTTTTATCACTGCTCCCAGTACTGGGGGTAGGTACCTTAGCATATTTAGTTTCTTATAATAACTTACAAACTACAGAGAGAGAAGCCCAACAGTTTAATGCCGTATCACTAAGTGATACGCTCGGTCGATTTATTGCATTGCGCGGTAAGGATGTAGAAACATTAGCTACGCTGCCGATGTTTAATAATCCAGCTACTAGTAAAACTTTGACACTTCAGTCAAAAGAAGAGTTCCTGAATACTTATATCGATCGATATAAAGTTTATGATAGCGCAATATTTCTAGACTTAAATGGAAATATCATAGCTGGATCTAGAGCTACTGCAAATGAAGATTATGCTAGCCAGGATTATTTTCAGGCAACAATCAAATCAGGCAAACCTCAAATTAGTAAGATCGCAGTTTCTAAATTTACCAAGAAAGCCTCTATTTATTTTACTGCTCTAGTCAGAGATGTTGTGACCGGACAAACTATTGGAATAATGCGTACCAGAATTCCCTTGGTTGCACTCAATGAAATCGCCACACCTTATGGAACAAATAATAGTCAATGGTTAATCACAGATAATAATACTAACCAATTTGTGCTCGGAAACCGTGAAAATTATACTGGAAAAAGTGCCAATGATTTTGAGAGTTATCGACAGGTTAAAAATGATACTGAGAATAAGGGAGTTAGCGGCATCGACAAGGACATCAATACTGGAGAGCAAGAATTGATCTCTTTTGCAAATGTAAAAAGTGGAGATAGTCTTCGCAATCTTAATATGGGTGTGGCGATGATTAAAGATCTAAAATTTGTCCAAGAAAAAGAAAACTCTGTTCTACTTGTACTGATCTTGGGGATGCTAGTAACAGGGGGAGGTACGATCGGGTTATCTCTATTATTGAGTAATCGCGTGACAAAATTTGTCCGAGATATGGCCGATACGATCGTTAATTCATCAGGTGAGATCGTCAATACAGTTCAATTGCAAGAAATCACCGTCAACCTTCAGGCGAATTCAGCGATCGAAACTAGTACCACTGTAAGTGAATTGGGGGTGATATCATCCCAATCAGCCGAACAAGCAGAAGCTTCAGCTAATGGTGCGCGTCAAGCACTCACCCTCGCCGAAGAAGGTGCAAAGTCGGTACAACAAACACTCCAAGGGATGAATGGACTACAACAAAAAGTAGATAATATCGCCCAACAAATTGTCAATCTCAGCGAACAAACCGGACAAATTACGATCGTCTCCGATCTCGTAGCAGATTTGGCGAGTCAAACAAATATGCTCGCACTCAACGCAGCCGTAGAAGCAGCTCGCGCCGGAGAACAGGGTAAAGGTTTTAGTGTAGTTGCGGGAGAAATTCGGAAACTAGCCGACCAAAGTAAAAAATCTGCGGATAAAATTAATGCCCTAGCTGAAGATATTCAAACAGCAATTAACCGGACGGTAATGGTAACAGATGAAGGTACAAAAACGGTAAAAGAAGGGATCGATCTCGCTCAAGAAACTGCTTCTACTTTCATGGGTGTGACTGATGCCGTCAATAACGTATTCTTGAATTCCCAACAGATTTCAACGAGTGCAAAACAACAATCGATCGCCATTCAACAAGTACTCAGTTCGATGACGATGATTTCCCAAGGTTCCCAAGAAAGTTCTGTCGGTATGCACCATGTCAAAATGACCACCAGAGAATTGACACAGGTAGCGGATGAATTGAAAGCAGCAGTGGTGTAAGTGTGGATGGATTTGTAGGTTGGGTTGAGCCTCGAAACCCAACATCCCCAGAGCTTTGCTTGTGTAGCTGTATATCGCCAACGCGGAGCGAATCCGTCAGGATGGTTTTAACCGCCAGCAACATCTCTAGAGGGTTGGGTTTCGAGGCTCAACCCAACCTACCCCTAACCCCTATCCCCTATCCCCTATGTACATTGATGACGAAGAACTAAGAGATTTGTACAAAACTGCGGCTAGCGAGCATGTACAGTCGATCGAATCCTCACTCATGGAGTTGGAGAAAAATCCTAAAAATATCGATCCACTCAAGGATTTATTACGCGCTGCCCATACCCTCAAGGGCGACTCGCGGATGCTAGGGGTGGAAGATGTCGAAACACTCGTCCATCAGATTGAAGAGTGCTTGATGCCCATTTCCAAAGGGCAGGCAATCCTCGACAAAGCTCTATGCAACAAACTCTACAAAGGGTTGGATACGATCAAACAATTGGCTCATACCGCAGTGACGGGAGAACCAAATCAAGTCAATATGTTTTATGTATTGTCAACTCTGATGAGTGACGGTGGTAAAACCACACCGCTTCCAGACGCATTACCCGAACTTCTGCCATCGATCGAACTCAACAACGATCGATTATTCGGTACCGATCGCACCTTATCAGACTTCGATATCCTCGCCGCAAATATTCTCGAACCAGACACAGATCTAACTTTCCCCCCGTCCCCCCGTCCCCCCG
>JANOPX010000295.1:0-31754 GCA_031422115.1 Chamaesiphon sp. VAR_4_metabat_408
TATGTTAGTGGGAGTGCCCGACTTGGGTCGATTATTCCTGTTCGCATTCATCAAGCCGACCACTACGATCTTCATGGCGAAGTAGTAGTAAAAGTTCTAACTTAGAATTTCTTGTAAATTCGAGTTTTGAATTGGAGCGAATCCTCTGGATCGCCCGGACAAAACCTGACTAACCTAACAACAATTCATAACGGAATCTGCACACAGTAAGTGATGCGAACATTCTGTGACTATTTGGTATCTCTTTCATCGGTGCGAATTTATAACTAATTCTCGCCCGTCTCTATGCTGAATGGTTTGAATATTGGGTGCAACGTTTCAGGTCTATACACCGATCGATTCTTAAAATATTAGCTCCTAAATTTTCAACCTCTAATCATACCGAAACAAATAACTATAAATTATGACCGTTTCCTTCTCTAGCCTTGGACTTTCCGATCTATTAGTCACTCGATTGGAAGGACTGGGGATTACTGAACCCACCAATATTCAAGAGCAAGCCATTCCGCATTTATTGTCTGGACGCGATGTCGTCGGACAATCCCAAACTGGGACGGGTAAAACAGCAGCATTCGCTCTCCCCATGATCGAGCGTATCGATTGGCAGCGTCCGATCGTCCAAGCTCTCGTATTGACTCCTACTCGCGAATTGGCGATGCAGGTGTCCCAAGCGATGAAAAACTTCCAAGGTGGTAACGAGCGTCGCTCCCCCATCTTGACAGTCTACGGCGGACAATCGATCGACCTCCAAATTCGTCGTCTAGAAACTGGTGTAGCCGCAGTAGTCGGTACCCCAGGACGAGTCATCGACTTGATCAATCGCGGTTATCTCCGCCTAGACAAAGTTGATTGGTTGGTACTCGACGAAGCCGATGAAATGCTCAGTATGGGCTTCATCGACGATATCGAATTGATCTTGAGCAAATTGCCCACAGAACGCCAAACAGCCTTCTTCTCGGCGACAATGGCACCCCCCATTCGCTCTCTTGTCAACCGCTTCCTCAAAAATCCCCTCACAGTTACTGTCGATCAAGTAAAAGCCGCACCTTCTAAGATCGTGCAACAGGTTTACTTTATCCCCCGTGGATGGACAAAAGCGCAAGCCTTGCAACCAATTCTCGAACTAGAACGCCCAGATTCGGCGATTATCTTCGTTCGGACGCGGAAAGCAGCAGCAGAACTCACCAACCAACTCCAGTCCGCCGGACACAGTGCGGATGAGTATCACGGCGACCTCACTCAAACTCAACGGGAACGCCTATTAGCGCGGTTCCGTGGGGATAAAGTTCGTTGGATTGTGGCGACAGATATCGCCGCACGCGGTTTAGATGTAGACCATCTGAGCCACGTAATTAACTACGATTTACCCGACAGTGTAGAAAACTACATTCACCGGATCGGTCGTACGGGACGTGCGGGTAAAGAAGGCGTAGCCATCTCGTTGATTCACTCCCTCGATCGTCGTAAACTACAAGCGATCGAGCGTCGGGTCAAACAGTCACTCAATGTCTGTCAGATTCCTACTCGCGCTCAAATCGAAGCCGCTCACGTCGATAAAGTCCAAGCTCAAGTCCAAGAAGCTCTAGCTGGCGAACGGATTGCATCCTTCTTGCCAATTATCGCGAAAATGGCCGAACAGTATGATGTCCATACTGTAGCAGCAGCCGCACTTCAACTGGTATACGACCAAACTCGTCCAGCTTGGTTGGATATGGAAGAACCCCAACGCGACAACCGCGACAACAATCGCGGCGATCGGGAGTACGATCGTAGCAGCAAACCTCGCGGTGGTAATCGCGGTGGCGGTGGTGCTGGTGGTAAACCAGTACTCCGCTCTGGTGGCGGCGGTGGCGAGCGTCCAGAACGCTCTGGCGGCGGCGGTGGTGGTCGTTACGATCGGCGCGACAATGCCCCTCGTGGTGGCGGATACGATCGCGACAACCGTGGCGGATACCGCAGCGAAGAACGAGTATAATTGACATCTTCCTCGTACCTAAAAAATACGAGGATTCCCAAACATCACCATTTGGGTTTCTGCTTCATAGCAACTGCCTCAAACTCCTTTAAGGTTTTTCCGGTCTTACGTTCGCTCCACAGACTTTGGCTTTCGCCTCCCGCAAGCCCTGCGGTACAACGGAATTTTAACATAAAGCCGTCCTTGTTAGCGTAGCTTGTCTTCTTTTGCGTTCGCGTACCAAGACGCTTTGCGAAAGGCATAGCATAGGATTGCTACCCAAATTTTCGATAATGTATGCCCACGATAAATAGTGGTGTAAAATCTAACAAACTAGAAGGTGAGTATTTATTGCTCATCTTTTTTTATAGCCGTCACCCGATCGATTAGGACATTTAAACCATCGAGACGCAATATCCAAAGGCTTCTCCAAGAAGCCTTTGGATATGTCCCCCACTCCCAAATCCTCACTGCATGAAAATTGCCCTTTTCACCGAAACATTCTTGCCCAAAGTTGATGGTATCGTCACCAGGCTCAAACATACGATCGAACATCTCCAACGCAATGGCGATAGCGTACTGATTTTCTGTCCAGATGGGGAATTGGAGTCTTATCATGGCGCAAGGATTTATGGATTGTCAGCCTTTCCCTTACCCATTTATCCCGAACTAAAATTAGCCCTTCCTCGCCCCGAAATTGGTGAAGAACTAGAAAAATTCAAACCAGATCTGATTCATGTCGTCAATCCAGCAGTACTCGGACTTGCTGGAATTTTTTATGCCAAATCCACCAACATCCCATTACTGGCTTCCTATCATACCCACCTACCCAAATATCTAGAGCACTATGGGTTTGGGATACTAGAAGGGTTATTGTGGGAGCTATTAAAAGGGGCGCACAATCAAGCCAAATTGAATCTCTGTACTTCTTCGGTGATGGTAGAAGAATTGCGCCAACATGGGATCGATCGAGTAGACTTATGGCAACGTGGGGTAGACACAGAGACTTTTCACCCTAGTCGAGCCACCCCCAAAATGCGTCACCATTTGACCCAAGGTGAGCCAGAACAACCCCTATTACTCTATGTTGGTAGACTTGGAGCTGAAAAGGAAATCGAGCAGATTAAGCCCGTTCTAGAGGCAATTCCTGGAGCACGGTTGGCGATCGTCGGCAATGGGCCGCATCGAGCCGAGTTAGAGAGTTATTTTGCTGGTACTAATACTTATTTTGTCGGCTATTTAGCAGGTGAAGAACTAGCCGCAGCCTATGCTGTCGCCGACGCATTTGTATTCCCCTCCCGCACAGAGACATTGGGTTTAGTCTTATTAGAAGCAATGGCAGCGGGATGTCCGGTAGTTGCTGCGAGATCTGGCGGAATTCCCGATATCGTCACCGACGGCAAAAATGGCTATCTCTTCGATCCTGACGATCCCCAAGGCGCGATCGTCGCCACCCAAAAACTCCTCGCAGATCCAGCAGCCAACCTCCACCTCCGCCAAAATGCTCGTGCCGAGGCAGAACGCTGGGGTTGGGCAGCAGCAACCAGCCAGCTACAAGATTATTATCAATTGGTGGTAGGTAAAGATTCTGGTATTGACAGTAGGTTGGGTTGAGCCTCGTTCGCGGAGCGTCTCCCTTCGGAGAAAACCCAACATCCCCAGAGTGTTGGGTTATTTCGAGGCGAAAGGCTACGCCAACGAGGCTCAACCCAACCTACGCTGACTCTCTCAAAAACATCCGCATCCCACAAACCAACAAAGCGATCTGATTCACCAAACCCACCGTCTCAAACCACCTATGCTTTGAGGGGGGGTTTGGGGGGGGGACACTCCCCCACCCAATGGGGGGTCTGGGGGTCAGAACCCCCAGATCCGGGTTCTGTTATCACTAGAATCTTAACGGATCTGAGGTATACAATGTAGCCCCCCAAGATAGGAAAAACACTATAAGCCGATTTGATTGCCGCGCTTGTACTGAAGATAAGCAGCCACAAATAAGCCACTGAGAGTGATCGTCACGAGACCGAGGACGATTCCGGCGAGTAAAGGTTCTACCATGTTCGAGCTTCCGCAATTATATTGACATATATTTTAACCCAAGTTGCTGCTCATAAACAGACATAGATCGCCAGTTGTTCCCGCCCTTTAGCATCTCTTCAAGACGATCGACAGACATAACCCAATATTTTGATAAAACTTTACGTTTGGAGAAAAATCTTAAAAAATTGAAGAACTGTATCGCAACTATGAGATTTATCGATACACTATTAGAAGCGGGGATGAGCATTAATGCTTACGCTGCAATTTTTATTTATTTTAATTATTTAAACTTAGTCATAGTAGGCGCGTCTTGGATACCAGATTAGCTAAACTCAGAGAAACACCGTGGCAACAGATCGTCCAGATATTCCTAGTATGTCTGGCGGTAGCTTCGATCGCCACTTTCGCCTGGTCTTCACATCGAGAATCCGATCCCTATATTACCAGTGTTTTTGCCAAGACTGGCAACCCAACTCAGGGACATGCGATTTTCCAAATCAATTGTAGCGGCTGTCATGGATTGAATGGTGGCGGACGAGTCGGCCCAAGTCTATATGAAATCTCCAAACGCAAGTCTCCCCATAGTCTCATCGAGCAAGTAGTCAGCGGGAACACCCCACCGATGCCTCAATTTCAACCTAGTCCCCAAGAAATGGCAGATCTTCTGAGCTACTTGCGATCGCTATAGGGGAAAATAAGTATTGTGTAGATCGATCGCATCTATTAGTCCATCACCCCATCAGTCTCAATGGATATTGCCGAACAACTTTTAGAGTTAGCCATCGCAGCAGGTGCGGAAGTCGCCGAGGTATACCAAGCCAACTCCTTATCCCGTCCGGTTTTCTTTGAAGCCAATCGACTCAAACAGTTGGAAACAGCCCAAAGCGAAGGAATTGCCCTCCGGTTGTGGAAAGATGGTAAACCAGGACTAGCAGTGGCTTTTGGCGAAGTAGAGCCATCCCTCTTGGTGGCAAAAACGATCGAACTATCAGATCTCAACGAGCCAGAAACCCCCGAAATCAATCAAGCCGATCGAAATATCTACCCAGATTTAGGTCATACTATTCCCACCGTTGAACTGCTGGAAATGGGTAAAATGGCGATCGATATCGTCCGCACAGCATTTCCCGATGTACTCTGTAGCAGTCAGTGGGATTGTGATATCGAAACCACCCGCTTGGTAAATAGCCTCGGTTTGGATTGTAGCTACACCGACACCACCTTGAGCGGCTACCTCGGTGCTGAATGGATTCGTGGGGATGATTTTTTGAGCGTTGGCGACGGACAAACCCAACGGGGAAATCTAGATCCTCGAAAAATTGCCGAAAGTGTCATCAAACGCCTAGAATGGGCGAAAAAGAACGTCAATCCACCCACAGGCAAAGTCCCAGTCTTATTTACCGCCAAAGCCGCAGATATGCTGTGGGAAACCATTCAAGCAGCCATGAACGGCAAACAGGTCGTAGAAGGCGCATCGCCCTGGAGTGACAGATTGGGTCAAACAGTCCTTTCCCCCCTGCTCACTCTCGCCCAACAGCCCACTCAGGGGCCATTTAGCTGCCCCTTTGATGATGAGGGTACACCGACGCGAGCTTTGACACTGATTCAGGATGGGGAGCTACGGTTATTTTATGCCGATCGTACTACAGGACAACAGCTCGGTTCTGGTTCCACGGGGAATGGATTTCGCTCTGGTTTGGGGAGTTATCCGACACCTGGATTGGTCAATTTGACTGTTTCACCGGGCACAATGGACTTTGCCGCATTAGTCAAGCACATGGACAATGGGATTATTATCGACCAAATTCTCGGCAGTGGTGCGGGGATGTCTGGCGAGTTTTCGATCAATGTTGAATTGGGGTATCGCGTTCGCAATGGTGAAATATTGGGCAGGGTGAAAGATACAATGGTCAGTGGTAATGTATATACAGCCTTAAAACAGATTGCGGCGATCGGTGCCGATGTCGATTGGAACGGCCCCTGTCATACTCCATCATTAATCGTCGAAGGATTGTCTGTGACGGGGAGAGGTTGAGAATTTTGGATTTTGGACTAACCTCTACTTGAGCGGAGAGGGTGTATACACAAGTTATTTGAGTTGCTGCATAGTCCTTTTACCCCACCCCAGCCCTCCCCTTTCCAAGGGGAGGGAAGCTCAAGCCCCCCGCATCCTCGGGGGGTTGGGGGGGTAAACCAATCCAAACTAAACTCTAGCCGACTTGTCGGTACGCGGTAGACTTGAGCGGAGAGGGTGCTGCTTTTGTGTATTTTAACAAATTAGAAATTTACTTTCACATTAATATTCGGGATAATTGCCCGCGATGAAGATGAAGGTGGAGTCGGATTTGGGGGCGTAGCCATATCTCCTGGTGGCTTTTCTGTCGGGATCGTAATAATGAAATTGAGTTCTTGAGTAACTGGAGAAGTAGGCGCGATGAGAATTCGATCGGGTTTAGTTGGTAAATCACCGATATTAATTTTGTATTCTCCCTGTTCCAAACCTTCTAAATAATAAATACCCGCATCATTTGTCACCGAACTAATTTTCATTCCATTCTTAATCGAAATAGCTTCTACTCTCGCTCCGCCGACTGGTTTACCCGCAGTATCTAACACTGCTCCCGTAGTTACATAAGCAGGTACCAAAGCAATAGAAATCGGCGTAATATTGCCCGCCGCTACATCAACTCGCATCGCTTCCGTTGAAGCTCGATAATTAATCGGGTAGCCAGCCGGGTCGATATCCATGCGATAACTACCAGATGGTAACTTAATTTTTCCAGAATTAGTTTCATTGACAACGCGGAAATCCCTGAGCGGCTTTTGATTGACTTTAAATAATAAAGGATCGTAATAAGCTGCTTCCCCAGGATCTTGAAGACCATTACCATTAGTATCTAAAAACGCCTTGAATTCGACTTGCCCTTGTGCCCGCAATTCTTCAATTTGTGTATCTGTACCCTGGATACCCTGACTAGTGAGCAAGGTAGTATTGAGTTCGATGGAGTAGTTATCCCGTCCATTGTCTCCTGCTCCGCGATAACTCCCCCGCAGGCGCAAACCAGGGGTGAGATTGAGATCTACGCCAGCTACCAAGCCACTCCCAGCGTTATTAAATCCATAACCAATCTCAGTTTGCCAGAGAGAGCGACCATCGAGAGTCCGTTGTGGTGCTCGATATCGCCAGACCAAACTGGTAAAATTGGGACTAACATTAGCATTAACTACAACCGGACTATTGGTCTGATAATTGGCAACTAATTCGCTACCACTATCAATATTGTCGAGATTTTTGTCTAGCCGATAAGCAACTTGGGTAGTAGTCGCAGATTCATTCGACTGATGGCTAAATAGCCAATTATCTAAACGTTGATTGGCACCAAATCGCAGTCTGGCTCGACTGTCTATTTCTGCGCGTACATAGCTAGAACTATAACGACTATGTGTCGCACTATATTCTCCACCGACACTCAGTCCTCGATTGCTATCATAGTTGCTCACAGCCGTAAAACCAGGGCTGAGTTTCCAGTTTGCATCCGCACGGGAGGACAATTGGTCGATATTACCCGTGACAAAAAACTCATTTGATGGGCGATAATCAAATCGTCCCAGGATTTCTGTTTGTTTTCCCCCAGTCGCTGAGAAGGCAACTTGGAGCGGGACATTATTCGGTTGCCAAAATACCTCAGCCACACCGAGGACTTCTCTGTCAAATGCTGCGCCGACACCTACAGTCAGGCTTTCATTCAATCCCCGCCGATAGAGCACGCCACCCTGTACCGCATCAAAATTCCCAAAGTTGCCCGATGCGACGCGATTTCCCCCTGCTGACACCACAAAAGCCGATGCACCAGTGGGAATTTGTCCGGGAGTAGTGACAAACTGTGCGGGGCGAATTTCGGGATTGGCGGTAAGTTGACCGTTGGGGTAGAGTAATACTCGATAATCTTGCCCGAAAGTATTATCGACATCGTTCCCGACGATGAGATTGTCAAAGCGGTAGACACCCGAACTATTTACCAGGACTTCTTGGAGTACCTGAGTCTGGGAACCCCGTACCAATTGGACGATGGTACCAGGAAAAGCTTGTCCGGCGATCGATCTCCCAATTCTCGAAGATTGGAGTCGCTCATTGACTAAAAAATCGCTGGCAAACAACTGGGTTGGCGGTGCAAAGCCTTGTCGCCAAATGGCTGTCCCCCCCCAATAACTCCCTGTGGAGCCAGACTGTCTCCGCCAGAAGGGAATCTGCGAACCTACGACAACATCATTATCTGGACGCTGGCGAATCACTACGCCGTCAGTGATATTCCAGTTTTGTAACCTGTCGAATTGAGATTGATCTACTCGGAGATACCAATTAGCATCAAAAACATTCCCCACAGCTTTTAATTCGCCCTGGAGACTGCCTGGATTATCCTTTTGACCGGAAACATTCAGCCGCTCCTGTACCGCGCCTACACCCCATCCTGCGGGTTTGGCAGTGGCTAAACCATCGAAGCTAGCTGGTGTATCGACGATACTAGTAGTATTACTAGTATTGAATGCTGGAGTTTGAATATCGATCGCATATTTATTGATATCAAACTTGATTTTAAATCCGGGAATCGCCATCAAATCTTGAATAGCGATCGATCGACCCAATTGCGGATCTTTAATCAGTTTATCTGCTGAAAATTGAAATTTCAATAGTGCAGAACTAATTTCAACATCGCCATTAGCTCCCTCTTTGATTTTGAACTTCAAGGCTTCGATCGTTTCGTCGAATGGCACCAACCATCGATCGAAATCCACCGCCTTTTCGCCATCATCTTTGCCCCGCACATTCATACTTTGCAAGACATTCTTACCATTGATATTCAAACCTACCGGTAGAGTTTGAATCGATTGGGGAATGATTCCTGGAGTAGTGTTTGGATTCTTGCTATCCTGCTTGGCAAGTTCGGGATTTGATGGCGGGATATTTCGATCGATTGTCTCCGCTGGTTTATCTTGCCTTGCCAGTTCGGTATTTGACTGAGGAATGCTCTGAACAAAAGGCTCTGCCAGTGATACCGGAGTTGACAATAAAATTGCCGTTCCAACAACAATAACTATTCGGATACAATTCCTACCAATTCGGAGAATATAGTAGAGAAATAATTCACTGTTGTTGGAATAAGCCATTGGTTCTAGGTAAACATTCAAAAACTCAAGTAGATTTACTAATTTTCACCTTAATTGGGGACAGTAAGACTAAAGGAAAAAGGAATTTTCTTGCCATCCTTATTATCAACTTCACCAGCGAGTGTATATTGTCCGGGTTTTAGTGGTGTTTCTGAGAAAGTATTGATATCACTCAAACGTTCCCGCTCGGCTTGCAAGACGACCCCAAAAATCGTACTTCCAGCTATTTCTTTATCACCCTGTCTCAATTTCCATTCTACATCTGGATATGCTGAAGCTTTACCTTTATTTTTTAGTAATAAGCGAGGTTTCTGATTTTTTGGATCCCAAACTGCACCGATTGCACTTAATTCGGGTGTAAGAGTACCTTTCGAGATATAAAAAATCGAAGCAATTTGAGGTCTAATTATTGTAACTACTTGAGTTTTTCCAGGGGTAATTGCTCGCTCTGTCAAATCCTCTGTAAATACTGCCACCCGATACTCTTTGTCAGGTTGGCTGGGGGGGATTGTGATACTTACCCGCACATCCCTCGTCACTCCTGGGGCAATTACTAGCTCCTTGGGTGAAAATTGGAGATAGGGGCTAGCACTATCTGAATGGGTGCCAGTTTTAGTATATCCTTCAGCTCGATCGTAATCAAAATCCTGGGCATATATCCGCGTTCTAATCGGAATTGTACTACTATTAGTCACCGAAAAACTCGATCTCGATTGAGAGCCTTTAATTGGCTGAATTGTCACCATTGGCGATATACTAATCGATACGGTTTGAGCTAGAGCTGGGGATGAAAAAATAGTATTCAAACCCATAGTCAAACTACCAGCTATCCCCACCAGACTATATATTTTGTTCATCTACTTATTGCTTAATATTTTTCAAATATCTCTATCTAACTAGACATCAAATCTGGATCGTTCTGTTCCTGAAAATCCAAATTTTATTTCCACAAATCTACTCAAGGCGTAAGTGTAACATTCACAACCACCGAATAGAAGCCTGGAGTCAGATATTCATCATTAAGCGCAGTTACAGAACTAGAAATATTTGCTGTTGCGCCAGTCCTTTTTGTAGAAACAGGTGTAATTGTATCTCCAGTAGCAGTGACAAATAGAGGATTGCCAGTACCACCTTTAAATTTATAGGTAGTCTTGGAAGCATTTGCTCCCGTAGGTACATTTGTTGTAGCTCCAGTCAGCTTCAAAGATGTACCTTTGTTGCACTTAACTGTAACAGAAGCATGATTACCACCAGCATTTTCGGTACTCAAATTATCGCCACCTGCATTCAAAGCCAAATTTCCCGGAGTGGTTGAGGTGATATTGCAAACTTGCGGTACAATACCTGACATAGTTACTGTAGCTGTATCGGCTAATGTCCGAGTGGCATAAGTGAAAGTAACGAATACTCCAGTTGCCGCGAGCGTTAAAATCTTGTTCATGATGAATGAATTGAATAGAAACCTGTCAAATTTCACCACCATCAGCAAAGTCTAACTCCATCGGTAAAAGTTAGCCTCCGTTGATTTTTGAGGCTAATTAGGGAATCAAAGTAGCAGGTACGACTACTTTATAAACACCTGGAGTGATGAACTCATTATTTTTTGCAGTTACAACGCTAGAAACATTGGCTGTTGCGCCAGTTTTCTTGGTAGCGATGGGTGAAATCATATTGCCACTAGCATTCACAAAATTAGCAGCACCACTACCACCATTGAATTTGCTCACAGTAGTTGTAGCATTTGCGCCAGAAGGGGCAGTTAGTGCGGGAGTACCTAGTTTGAGAGCTGAACCTTTCGCGCACTTGACGACTACAGTACCTTTCTTCCCTCCAGCAACATCAGTGCTCATTCTGCCGCCACCAGAACTTAGAGCTAGAACACCATCAGTAGTTGATGCAATGAAGCAAACTGACACAGCAGTACCACTACTAGTTACTGTCGATTGAGCTAGTGTCTGAGTCGCAGCAGCGAGAACAAAAATTACTCCAGTAGCAACGACAGGTGAAATAATTTTCATGATAAATACATTTTCTGATTTCATTGCCGAATGAGAATTATCACCTTTACTACCAAACATACATAAAATTCAAGCACATCATAACTCTATCAGTAGAAGTTATGCTGTGCTCGAATTTTGAGATTAATTAGGGAGTTAAAGTAGCAGGTACGACTACTTTGTAAGCACCAGGAGAGATGAATTCATCATTATCTGCGGTTACAGTGCTAGAAACGTTAGCTTTTGCACCAGTTTTCTTGGTGGCAATTGGTGAGATTGTATCACCAGTAGCGTTCACAAAGTTAGCAGGGCCAGTACCACCATTGAAGTTACTAACAGTAGTTGTAGCGTTTGCTCCAGCAGGTGCCGTTAATGTGGGAGTGCCTAGTTTTAGAGATGCACCTTGAGCACATTTGACTACGACATTACCTTTGCTACCACCAGCAACATCAGTGCTCATTGCGTCGCCACCAGCGTTCAAAGCTAGAACACCATCAGTAGTCGATGAAATCGCACAAGTTGATGCAGCAGTACCACCACTAGTTACTGTGGATTGAGCTAATGTCTGAGTTGCAGCAGCGAGAACACAAATTACGCCAGTAGCTGCGATGGTTAGAATCTTTTTCATGATGAATTAATTTTTTTACTTATGCGATCGAATGAGAACTGTCATTATTGTGCGTAGGTATCTAAAATTTAAGCACAGCTAACTCTATCAGTAGAAGTTTTGCTGTGCTTGAATTTTGAGATTAATTAGGGAGTTAAAGTAGCAGGTACGACTACTTTATAAGCACCAGGAGAGATGAATTCATCATTATCTGCGGTTACAGTGCTAGAAACGTTAGCTTTTGCACCAGTTTTCTTGGTGGCGATTGGTGAAATTGTACCACCAGTAGCGTTGACGAAGTTAGCAGGGCCAGTACCACCGTTGAAGTTAGTAGTGGTAGTTGTAGCGTTTGCTCCAGCAGGTGCAGTTAGTGTAGGAGTGCCTAGTTTTAGAGATGCACCTTGAGCACATTTGACTATAACATTACCTTTGCTACCACCAGCAACATCAGTGCTCATTGCGTCGCCACCAGCGTTTAAAGCTAGAACACCATCAGTAGTCGATGAAATCGCACAAGTTGATGCAGCAGTACCACCACTAGTTACTGTGGATTGAGCTAATGTCTGAGTTGCAGCAGCGAGGACACAAATTACGCCAGTAGCTGCGATGGTTAGAATCTTTTTCATGATGAGTTAATTTTCTGATTAAATAGTTTTCGTTGAGAATCATCATGTCTACTGCCGAAACAGATGGTAATGTCTGAAGTCTAGTTAAATGCAGCCGTCATTACTAGGCTGTAATTATTCGCTGGTTGCAACAACTCGTCGCTAGGTGCCACAATATCTACCCGAACTCGACCATTTCCCGTTGTCACCCCTTGAGAGTTGACTGGGATAGTAATCGTGTTTGTCACAGAATTGGTGTTTGCACTAGCTAACACTCCAGTACCACTTACAAACTGCATCTTCACCCCGCCGTTATAAATAACTGCTGGATTGAGAGTCAATTGCAAATTGCCCGTAACACTGCCTCTACAACTAATCGCGACAGCGAGTATCCCCGTCAAACCCGTAGGCGGATCTGAAATGGGTGATAACTCTCCAGCCGTTAGACTATCGATTCGACAAGTGTTGGCATTACCATTCTGGGTTTTTACCCCAGTCTGTTCGGCTTGGGCGACATTTCCTTGGCATACCCACAAGCAGAGCGCAACAGTAACAAATTTTAAAAATCGTAGCTGGTACATTGGTGAATGTGGGTATTAGCCAATCGGTTACTTTCTAGCTACGAACTAAAGCTGTGGAGTTTTGACTCCGAGCTGGTTCTTGCTATAATGGAGCATCAATGTTTTTTTTGCGTGTCTGCGGACGACTCAGCAATTATCGTAGTGCGAGGTCGTACTAATGGTAAGACCTGCCCTGTCGATCGCGACACACTTTTTCTCAGTTAGAGTTGTGCATCGCTATTGAGATATCATCCGAAGCACCATGACCCAATATTACAAAACTCTTCCTCATTTGTCTAGCCCCTTCGGACAGTAAAATTATAAATAAACGCCATTTGGCTGATTTTTTATAGATTCTATTAGGTGTAAACCGTATACTTTGTATACTTTGATTTGAAATTAAGATTATTTACATAGCATATATTACTAGATCGATTCGGTCTTAATATATACTGCGTAGCACGGATTGGTAGATCGATCGATCGCAACTTATTCTCAATAAGCCTTGCTTCTTGCAAATGAATCCGAACTTCGATATCATGTAAGGTGACGATAAAATTTTGGTGATGGGTATGTCATTATATACAGCAGACTCCCTCAAAGCTGAATTGCACGAGCGGGGATGGCGGCTCACTCCTCAACGGAAAGTAATTCTAGATATATTTCAAAATTTAGCCGCCGGAAAACATCTCAGCGCGGAAGATCTGTGTGATTTCCTCAAGGATGAGGGGCATGACATCAGTTTATCGACGATTTACCGTACGGTAAAGCTGATGGCGCGGATGGGCATCTTACGGGAGTTGGAGCTAGCAGAAGGACACAAGCACTATGAAATCAATCAACCCTTCCACCATCACCATCATCTCATCTGTGTGCGCTGCAATCAAACGATCGAATTCAAGAATGATTCGGTGTTAAAAATTGGTGAGAAGATTTCCAAGAAGGAAGGTTATCACTTGTTAGATTGTCAACTCACGATCCATGCTGTCTGTCCACCTTGTCAGCGATCGATCTTACCAGTTTAATACTTGACTTGGGGTGCTACCTAGAAACGCCTACGATTGAAATCGTGGCTGATGATGCAAAGTCCGCCTACGCGGACTAGTATTTTAACGTCAGTTTCTCCTTGGGGAGAGGCTACGCCAACGGGATAAAGAAAATCTATCTGCTTCGCTCAAGCACCGCCCTGAACTATAAGTATCTCGTTCCGAGAGGCTTCGCCAACGGGCTAAAAGCAAAAGTTCTCTAAAGAGAACTGCCAAATTAGTTAGTTCGTTAAAACGAACTTTTGCTTTGAGCACCCAAATTCATTTGTTCGCGGAGCGTCTGCCGTGCCTACGGCAGGCTAACGCCAACAGCAGAGGGCGGACTTCGCATCACTAGCAGCGGTTTTAACCGCTGATTTAACCAAAAGCCGCATTATAGATTAGCTCATTATTTTTCGCTGACTTGAACAAATCTACAACAGGTTGAGGATAATCCACGCCAATCTTTACGCCAAAGCGTTCTTGCTCGACGGGTAAAAGCTTCCAGGGTTCGTGTACCTTGGCGGCGGGAATCTGGGCTAATTCGGGTAGCCAATGTTTAACGTATTTGCCATCTCGATCGTAATCTAGCGACTGTTTGCTAATATTAAAAAAGCGAAAACCCCGCGCATCATTTCCCACTCCCGCCGTATAGTTCCAATTGCCCCAATTGCTACAAACATCGTAGTCAATTAGACAAGATTCAAACCATTCTGCACCCATTCGCCAATCGATACCTAGGTTCTTTGTCAAGAAACTGCCGACATTTTGCCGCCCACGATTGGACATAAATCCGGTGGTAGCTAATTCGCGCATATTAGCATCAATCAATGGAAATCCAGTCTTACCTTCACGCCAAAGATCGAAACGAGTCCAATCTTCCTTCCATGCCATATCGACACCTTGCAATCCCGATCGATAGAATATCTTATCACCATGTTTGGCACAAATTAACCGGAAATAATCACGCCACAATAGCTCAAAGAACAACCAATAAGTCGAATCATTCTCGATTCGTTCTGCCTCATATTTATCAATTTCATGACAGATATAACGCGGCGAGAGACAACCCAACGCTAGCCATGCAGAGAACTTGGAGGAATAATCCGCTCCCAACATGCCATTTCGCGTCTCTTTATATACCCGCAATTTATCATTTTTCCAAAAATACTCTTGCAGCCGCGCCTTTCCAGCCGTTTCACCACCGTGGAATGCTAATACGCCACGAGGTTCAAGTTGAGGTGCTTCTAGCCCCAATTCGGTGAGGGTGGGCAGATTTCCTGGGTCAATTTCTAGTGGAGCTGTGGGTATTTTAGTTGGTGCGGCTAAGGGTGTTGGAATCCGACATTCCCGTTCGACATCTTTACGAAACTTGGTAAATAGTTCGGGAATATTAGCAACATTGAAGGGTAAATCCTGAAGTCGATGGATAGTGTGACCCCAAAAGGATTTACAACTAATATTTAGTGGCTTTAAGGCAGACTCTAGGGCTTTGTCTACGGCGATTTCTTCTGATGTACATTCGCGATGATAGTAGATATCGGTAATGCCTAGTTCGGTGGCTAAGGCGGGGATAATTGCTTCAGGCAATCCTCGTCGAACGATGAGATTACTACCAAGAGATATCCAGGACTCCCGCAAGTCTGCTACACTCTCAATTAGAAATTGCGCTCGAAAGTTTCCTGTCTTGGGAAAACCGAAATTTGTTTGTCCGAACTGGCGATCGTCAAAACAATAGATCGGCACTATTTTCGCACCTTCTTTTATTGCTTGAGCTAGTGGCGCGTGGTCGTGTAATCGGAGATCGTTACGATACCAAATAAATATTGTTTTAGTAGGCATTCTGATTTTGGATTTTGGATTTTGGATTTTCGATTGTCCCCACAGATGAATTCGGGAGATCTAAGCGGTTGTTTGAAAAGTTATTTTTAATACGCATACCCTAGAAGACCCCCCCAACCCCCCCTTGCCAAGGGGGGGCTTTGCTCCCTCCCCTTTGCAAGGGGAGGGCTGGGGTGGGGTAAAGGGACTACGCAGCAATTCAAATAACTTGTGTACACACCGTAGTTGTAACGGGGTAGCTCTTGCTCCCTCCCCTTTGCAAGGGGAGGGCTGGGGTGGGGTAAACAGCCTCCGTAGCAAATCAAATAACTTGTGTACCGCAAATTATGGGTTAATTTGATTCGAGATCTATGGACATTTGTTCGCCAAATAATGGTAGCTGAGTACTTTCTGAAAGTAATCTGTCGGCAGCAGCAATCATGGCTGTGGCAATATCTTTTAGATCTGGTCGATTGTCAAGATAAGTAGATAACGCATCCATCGGGTTTCCAACGCTACAACCGAGTTCGGGTAAGCGTGGTTGACTGAGTTGACTGATTGATTCGGCTTGAATAGTATAGTGGTGCGCTAGACTCAATGCCTCATGAATTGCCGGAGTATTAATCAACTCGACTTGAGTAGACTCGAACTGATAAATCAACCTGATCACTGCATCGGTAATATCTATCTTAGCAATTGCCTGTAAAATTGCCACCTGCGGATCTTCTCGCTCCGATACATCGACTCTAATCGTCCGAAATATGCGAACTGGTAGCGGGCAAAATTCCCAACTAGTATCAAACTTCCGACTCGCCACTGACTCTGCTGGCTCGATTGTCACCATCACATAGCCTTTTTCTTCCTTCTCCTCCCCAAAATCTACTCGTTCGATACTTCCAGGATAAACGATCGGCGGGTCGTTGGTTTTATTCAGGTTTTGGTGACGGTGGACGTGTCCGAGAGCCACGTAGTCAAAGCTAGGACGAGTCAGGAAGGACAGGGGAATGGTAAACCCTCTACCGACGGCTAAAAGTTTTTCGGCTCCTAGTTGGGCATTATCCGCCATGAGGTGAGCTAATACCACTGTGGGTAGATCTGGATTCAATCCGCGAATCTCTGCTTCGATGCGGGGTTCTAGTTTGGTGAGTAATAATTGATTGACTTCAGGAATCGAGAGCTTTTCTGTCACCTCGCGGGTGAGTAATGTCGCACGATTGATCCAAGGGATGGCGATAATTTGCACTTCGCCGCTCCGAGTCGGGATGGTGTGAGTCATCATTTTATCGCCGACGATTACGCCAGGAACGCCCAAGAAGCGGTAGATAGACAGGCTAGCACCTCCCTGTCCCTGGGCATGTTGGTCGTGGTTGCCAACTAGTAGTACGGTGGGAATCCGAGCATCTACCAACCGCTGAAATTGTCCGGCAAAGGCTTGTTGAATGTAGGGTGCGGGGGTGGCATCGGGGAAGGCATCGCCACCAAATAATACCAAGTCTACTGGCTCGGCGAGGGCACGATCGATCGCCAGTGATAGAGATTTGACAAAATCTTGCAGTCGGGTATTTTGTCCGGTTTCTGGGTCGATGCGACCGTGACTAAAACCGCTGCCCATATGGATATCAGACAAGTGAAGGATTTTCATCGGGGATATTTGAGGGCACCCCTCAGCAACTTCAGTAATTATATACTATTTTTGTGGGGTCGTTTCTGATGCTGGCGGTTAGGACACAGCGATTTAAATCGCCGCTTAGAATGCAAAGTCCGCCTACGCGGACTAAGATTTAAAGTGTCCTAACCAATGTGACTACTGCTATGCTATGTCAGTACAGCTTTAGGCGGACTTTGCATCACTAGCCGTACTCGCGCAGCGTATCCGTCAGGATGGCTTTAGTCGCTGGCTGGCAGTTTCAACCACTAACTAACCGAACTACACTGGGATCGCTCCCATCGATCATCCACTTGAGAATTCCCAAAATCCGATCGATCGGATTGAGCGAGTATTCAGTCACATCGATGGTTAAATCTCGTCCGATCAGTTGGAGAAATTGCCACTGGGTTCCAGTTGTGACACTACCATAAATTATTGGTATTTCCTTTCCACTGGCCAAGTTAAACTTTTGAGCAGCAATCATTTCTGCTGCACACTGACCCCATCCAGCATTGAGTTCGCCTTTCTTGGCTTCAATGAGAATTATAGCTGGAGCTTCGATAATTAATTCATTTGTCGATCGAGTGAGCAGAAAATCACAAATCCCATTTAGCCCCGACTCATTATCGATACTAAAATCTGTGCCAGAGAATAGCCCAATTTGACGATCTAGCAGTTCGCGCAGCTCAAACAACAGTGGGGCGACAATTAACTCAGATCTTGCCTTCTCACTGCCCTGAGCGGCGGCAAATGGAGCCGACTTAGCCAAAAGATCGGGTAGCCACTTACCGGGGGTCAGAGTGGGCAGATTGTCAAAAAATACCCCCTTAACAACCTTGAGATCGAATTGCCGTTGGACTTGGAGCAAACTAAAGCTACTATAAGGCATATTTAGTGGACGAGTTTTCATTACATTGTATCGCGATGTTATTAAACCGCGATTAACGCACGGGAGTCAACGGTGGGCTGTTTAGTAGTGATAACATTCGATTGCCAAGTTAATATGATTGGAGATAGATCTAAGTTTGCCAACACTAGTCAAACTTAGACTCAACCGTTGGCGAAGCCTACCGAAGGTAATCGGATTATTTAGACAAAAGGACTATACCCATATGCAAAACAGTATTCTCACAACGCTAGTTTTACCGATCGCCTTGGCAATCATTATGTTGGGGCTGGGACTATCACTCAAAAGTGATGATTTTTTTAGGATTTTCAAATATCCAAAAGCTGTGACGATCGGCTTAATCGGTCAGTTAGTTATCTTACCAATTATTGCCTTAGCGATCGTCAAAGTTATTCCGATGCCACCCGCGATCGCGGTAGGATTAATAGTTCTCGCCCTGTGTCCGTGCGGCCCATCATCTAATATGATTACCTATTTGGCTGGTGGGGATGTGGCACTGGCTGTCACTCTCACGGTGTTTAGCAGTATTATTACGATTTTTACCATTCCCCTATTCACCAGTTTGGCGGTGAATTCTTTGCTTGGCACGAGTGCGATTGTCTCCTTACCGATTGGGGCGACGATGGGACAAATCTTTTTAATTACAGTGATTCCGATCGCCATTGGGATGTACATCCAGCATCAATTTCCTGAAATTTCTCGACGGCTAGAAAAAGTTACTAACAAGTTGGCGGTTGGCTTTTTAGTATTAATTATCATCCTTTTAGTTGCCAAAGAATGGAGTAAATTACCTGGCTTTATCCTCCAGGCTGGCATGGGTGTAATGTTACTAAATATCCTCGGAATGGCAGCCGGATATGCGATTAGTAAAATGTTAAAACTGAACATTGCTCAACAAATTTGTATAGCGATCGAAGTCGGCATTCAAAATGGGACACTCGCAATCGCGATTACTGCCGGAATATTAAAGGATGCAGAAATGGCGATTCCTGCGGCTATTTATAGTTTATTTATGTATCTCACTGGATTTGCCGTCATTGCCTATAGCAAAAAATTGACCAGTAATTCGGCTGAAATCCCCTCCTCGGATCTTAGTTAGTCTGACATCAATAGCAACTTCAGTAATATATACTATGGCAGGGGTTAGTGGTCAGTTTGGGAAAGCTGATTGTATCGTGACGTTATTAAGCCCTGATAAATATCATTATCGTTGCATTGACCCTAAAATTAAGGGTAGGGGTAATTCATGAATTACCCCTACCCTCAATTTTAGGATCGATTCATCCCCCTTTTTAATAAAATCTATTCGATGGGAATGTTTGTATATCCTAAATTTTTTAAGTTGTCGAAGGGTAAGCTCAATTGTTGAATCATTGTTGCATCTTCCGATACATTATCAAAAGTGACAACTGCTAGATAGTCAATACCTTGTTGTACTGATAAAGTCGTTGGAAATCCAGAGTCACTTCCACCAGCAACACGTAAAGTACCACGAGTCATTTTCCCAGAAGGTTCAATAAGCTCTGCCCCAAATAGTGGATTCATAGTTATCACTCCATAGCCACCTCCTTTATTTCTAATAGTATAACTACACATTACAGCCGATCCCGATCGTTTACAACCCTTGAAAACAATCAAAAAATTGTCAATTTTCCCTCTGATATCTGCTACTTTACCTTGCATCTTAGTATCATTCCGGTATTGAGATTGATGAGATCGTTCTACCAAAGGAACTGCTGAGTTGGCAGGCATAGATCCCAGGAGGGTACTGAGTATACAAAGAGCTGTGAAACTAATGCGATATTTCATGAGGTCAATTTGGTTATTTACTGTTGAAACATCAATTTTGGAGTATTGTTAACGATAACAAGCTTGCAACAATGAAGCCGATCGATTATATATATTAGTATCTCCAGTAGATTGAGCAATACTCATGGCTTTTGTGAAATCAACTGCTGCTGAAGATTTCATGCCAGAATTAAGATAAACAGTTCCTCTGTAATAATAAGGATCTGCAAAAGATGAGTTAATCTGAATAGCCATGCTTAGATCGTTAAAAGCCGATCGGTAATAGTTTTGGCGGGCAAAAGCTATCCCTCTCGTAGTATAAAGAGCTGAGTTGTTTGGATTAGATGAAAGTGCTTGGGTAAAATAAATAACTGCTTGTGAATAATTGCTTTGACCTAAAGCTGTCATTCCAGCATTGAAGTTTGAGTCTCGTTCTAGTTGTCTAAATTCTGGGTTATCCGTAGCATAACCTGCGATCGCATTCCGGTATTGAGATTGATGAGATCGTTCTACTAAAGGAACTGCTGAGTTGGCAGGTATAGATCCCAGGAGGGTACCGAGTAGACAAAGAGCTGTGAAACTAATGCTATATTTCATCATATCAATTTGGTTGTTTACTGTAGATATGGCAATCTATTTTTGAGAGTGGAAGAAAGTTCTGGTGTTGAGAAATTTACTCGATCGACTAAATCTAACTTGGATCTAACTGTCTAATTTCAAAGAGAGATTAAAGGCGATTTCGGAAAACATACAGATTGAAAATTAATTTGTCAAGCACCCTCTAACGAACTCGACGCTTTAAGGCCAAATCGCGCAAGTTTACCCGTTTGCCACCACTACTCTGATAAATGGGTGTACCACTTTTGCCTTCGAGAATCTGACCGAGTTGTTCGACCGTCGCATCAGCATTTTGATATGATTTTAGGGTAAATAGCATGTTGGATCGATCGCAAAGTTGCTCTGGATTTGCTACCGCACAGATGATACCCAAACCACTAGCTTTATCAGTACCCGAACCGATATAGGTGCGCCCCTCATGGAAAGCTTTGTCGATCGCCTTAGAAGCAATCCCACATCGTTGTTGAGGTGTATATTTACCGCCAAAATATTCACTTTTCCAGACGATTAGGACTGCACTTTCTGGATTGCCAGAAACGGTGGCAACAGTTGCTGGAAGATTTTTTTTGCTGCTGGGGTCTGCTGCTTGTCCGCAAGAAAATTTGAAGGTGGCTGAGTTTTGGTCTGGTTCGGTTGCGGGTTGTGCTGAGGCGATTGTAGGCACAAATCCAGAGATCGATACAGTCAAGAGGAAGAGAGCGGGTAGAAAAAATGATTTCATGATTGGGAATAATCTCTAGGGATAGATAGAAGTTGGGATAAAAGGTTTGGGAAGCGTTGCCCCAAATCTCATTACTGTACATATCGGGGTGAAATAGATTGAATATGCCATGAGGCAGAAATAATTTACACAACTTTATTCTTTGAGTGTCGATCTACTAGAAACTTTCCCCGCTAAAGCATCGCGGAAAAAAGATTTGACCAGATCTACGCTAATGGCGTAGGCGATGCCAGAACTACCAGCAGATTGTCCGCAAACTTCATTACTACCACAATATACAGAGGTAAGAGCACCAGAGACATTCACCCCAATTACTTGTCCTTTGTCATTGAGCAGGGGGCCACCAGAATTACCTTGATTGATGGAGGCATTGGTTTGGATTTTTTTTCCATCGTCTCGTAAACCGCTGACGATGCCAGTGGTTAAGGTACTTTGATTTTGTTCGCCCAGGGGTGTGCCAATGGCATATACATTGTCACCCACTTGCAGGGATTTACCATTACCTAGAGCTACTGTCGGTAGTTTTCCAGAGCGATTGATTTTGAGTAGGGCTAAATCCAATCCATCTAGTCCAAAGCCGATGACATCTGCGGGCATTTCGGTTTTTCCATCCGCCATCATCACGGTGATTACGCCCGGTTCGCCTGCGACGACGTGGGCATTGGTAATGACATAACCCTTGTCGCTGATAATAAAGCCACTGCCAAGGCTAGTATTTCCTCTAATTGTGACGACGGCGGGGTTGGCTTTTTTGAAGACGCGGTTGGCGGTGTTGCCTTCTTGGATGGCGACGGCGGGGGTGAGGAGATGGGGTGTGGTGGCGATACCACCGTAGGTGAGGGTGGTGAAGAGTAGGGTGAGGAGGATTTTGGTTTTCATTGTGGTTGTTGGGGCGGGTTTGATGGCTGATACTTCTATTTAGGGGAGATGCGATCGAAATATGCCAGAGCGACTAAAACTTTTTGTCAGAGGCAGCTTCAAGTCTCGAACTATCTTAACCGCCCTGAATCTGTTTGAGCAAATCCATCGCATCTTGATATAGATCCATCTCCCCTTGCTGACGATACAACTCAGTCGCTTTGCTTAGATCTACAATTGCCCCCTGTTTATCCCCCAGAGCTGATTTAGCAATCCCGCGATGATTGTAAGCCAGAGCAAATTTAGGCTCGAGAGATATCACCCGATCGTAATCTGCAATTGCTCCTTGTTTATTTCCCATCTCATATTTAGTAATACCTCGATAAGTGTAATAAAAATTCAGACCAATAAGAGGATTGAGAGATATTGCCCGATCGAAATCTATTATTGCCCCTTGTTTATCTCCCAAAGCTGATTTAGCACGACCCCGAGCATAGTAAGCATATTCACTTTTAGGATACATAGATATCACCCGATCGAAATCTGCAATTGCTCCCTGGTTATCTCCCAGATCTGATTTAGCATTACCCCGAGCCTTGTAAGACCATTCATCTTTAGGATTGAGAGATATCGCCCGATCGTAATCTGCAATTGCTCCCTGTTTATCTCCCATCATAGATTTAGCAGTCCCCCGATTAGAGTAAGCATCAGCATCTTTAGGATTGCGAGATATCGCCCGATCGTATTTTGCCAATTCTTTGTAAGCATCTTGAGGCTCGAGAGATAGCACCCGATCCTCATCTGCCATTGACCATTTTTTATTTTTCTGCAAATTTTCGATCTGACTCATAATCGATCGATAAAAATTCATCGCCCCTTCCTGACGCAACAATTCAGCCGCTTTACTTAGATCTATAATTGCCCCTTGTTTATTGCCCAATTGGTATTTAATATTGCCCCGACTAATGTAAGCAGTTGCATATTTAGGATTCACAGATATTGCACGGTCGTAATCTGTAATTGCCCCTTGTTTATCTCCCAAAGCTGATTTAGCATCACCCCGAGCAACATAAGCATTAGGAAATTTAGGATTCAGAGATATCGCCCGATCGCAATTGATAATTGCTTCTTGGTTATCACCGAATTTGAATTTAGTGACACCCCGATTAGTATAAGCTACAACATATTTAGGGTTGAGAGATATTGCCCGCTCGTAATCTAACATCGCCTCATATATATTGCTGATTTCGGATTTAGCAATAGCACGATTGTTATAAGCATAAGCTTGTGGCTGTCTGCGAATAATCTCATCATAAATAGCGATCGCCCTTCGATACTGTTTCTTACCAATCAATATATCTGCTTTTTGATTCAGCAATGTTAGATCGTTTCCTTCTAAACCGATCGCTATCCCTATTGATTTGAGAGCTTCATCATATTTTTCTAATGATTTAAAAAATACACTTTGTTTTCCATGAAAATAGTAATACTTAGCACGTTCATTAGGAGGTATAACAGCAATAGCTTGGGCGATCGCATTTTCAGCTAATCCATATTTCCCCGCAGTACCTAGTGATAATGCTTTACCATAATTACCTAACAGTTTTTGATTTTTGGTGATAGCTCGATCGAAAGCTACTACCGATTTATCATATTGACGAGTTCGATATAGTTGATTTCCATAGGCTAACCAGCGTTCTCCATTATCCTCCTGTTGGGGTTGGGGAATATTTTGCATCGCAGAGATGACATTGTTAGCCTCGACTGAAGTCAAATCAGTTGGATGACTTTTGACGACCTTTAATAAGTTTGAATTAACATGCAGTTTATCTAATAATCCCATAAAGGTTTGACTCGATATCCCCAAACTGTTGAGATCTGTTGATTCTGTACTGCCGTGAATGCCGATGACATTTCCGGCGGTGTCGAATACGGGACCACCACTCATTCCCCCATAACTAATACTGCTATAGATTAGATCGTAACCATTAGAAAATGATTGATTACTTTGAGTGCTTAATTTACCCAGTTCTCGGTCTTTGACAAATCCTGGATTGAGTTGCCATTGCCACAGGGGACTTTTAATATTCAGCGGAGCTGGAAATCCACCCACAAATACAATATCGTCATTATTTTGCCCATATTCACCCAGTTGGGCGACGGGATAGTTATTATTACTGGTAAATTTAACTACCGCTAGATCTACCCCTTCAGCAACTATGGTACTAGTCTCATTTCGTCGATCTTGGTCGTAGGTGACGATCTGATGATTGGTGAATTTTCGATGGGTATTATTCTTCTCGTCTTGAAGGACGTGTTTGGCAGTTAAGACATAGTATGTATTTCCTTCTTTGGCGACAATTACTCCCGAACCACTCCCGCCACTATTTTCAATTCTGACAGTCATCTGACGTGCTTTGATATTTAGCGAAGCTAGATATCCAGTTGGCGTGACTTGATGCTCCACTTTCGTCTGACGCAGATTATCATAGCCGTAGAGAATATCGGCTTTGATATGGGTGAGGAAATTGTAGACAGGTATCCCCCAATTAGCCCGTGTATAAGCAGCTTTGAGTTTGGGAATCGGTTTACTCCCATCGTTGTAGGTATAGTTGGGTAAAATCGGTGCGACACTGATGGTATTAATCCCCAAAAAGTTTCCCTGAGCATCAAAGATCGCCCCACCACTCATCCCCTGACGAATGCCTTTTTCACCTTTGTTGGTGGCATAACCGATTTGAGTGCCATCATCGAAGGGAATATCCGAAAGTTGGGATACTTTTCCGCTAGTAATGCGGAGATCTTTGGAGTCAAAGGGAAATCCAGCACTATAAATCTTTCGCTCTGGTTCGATGGAGCTACCTGCAATATCCTTTAAGTTGGCAAGGGTATATTTTGTCTGACTAGTAAATTGGAGCAGGGCGAGATCGTATTTGCTGTCAAATCCGCCATCGATGGGTTTGGCTTGGTATTTTTGTCCGTCTGGAGCTTGGATTTCGATTTTGGTAGCGCGTCTGACGACGTGGGCGTTTGTCAGGATGAGGTAGCTATCGCCTTTTTTGGCGATGATGACACCAGAGCCGCCACTATTTTCGGCGGTGATGCGGACGCTGATGTTTTTGGCGGTTTGTTGTACTTGTTGGGGGGTGAGAAGGTTCTCATCTAGCTCGTTTTGGGCGATGGCGTTGGGCGGGAGGGCTGTAACGTGCTGGAGCGGGATTTGGGCTAGGAGCAGGCTGGTGAGGAGCAATACGGTGGCTTTCATTTTGATTATCGATGGTGAGGCATGATGTTGTTTAGATCGGGGGAATGATGGAGATTTATGCCTGAGGGGGGAAAATTATTTTGGCTCACATGATTAGAATTATTAATCCTTCAACCCGTGGGTAAGGTGATTCCCAGGAATAAATATACCCTGGGTTGTGGTTTTCTCCTTAGGGAGAGGCTACGCCAACGGCTCCGCTCAACCACCGAGGGTTGAGCGGAGTCGAAACCCGAATGCGATCGATTTGAGTTAGGAACGAGGATTAAATAACTTGCTACAGATGTGTATATTATTAAATCCTCATCCCTTATTTAGCCATTGAATCGATTAATTCTTTCATATCGATCGATTCGTCAGAATTAGATTGATATAGCGGTTTTCCAGACTTACGCATACTGGCATACAACACTTGAATAATTTCACCAGCATTTTGCCGATTATTCACGGCAAATAACATTTTTGATGAGTCACAACTAGTATCTCGACTCCTGACAGCACAAATCAATCCTCTGCCACTCGATCGATCGGTTCCAGCGATCATATGTTGTAGCTCTCCACGATCCCAAGCTGATTGAAATCTCGCAAAAGCTTTTTCACAACGTTGTTCGGGGGTCATATTTCCTGATTCATTTCTCCAGACAACAATCGGCTGATGTTCTCTTTTACTGCTGACACCCATCATCGTCACCGGATCCAAATCACCATCATTAGTGCGCCCACAATAAAATGATACTTTTACTTTTTCTTGGGCAAGGGTAGTCGATTTGTCCAAGCAAATAGCAGTAACTAATAAGCCGATCGAAGCGGTTGCAATTGAGCGTTTGATATTCATGGTCATTCGAGAGTCGATCGGTGACAAAACTATATTTTTAGGACGCGATCGCTGAATAAAATGTTCCCTATTATTACTATTAGTCCGCCTACGCGGACTATGCTTATATAGCCGCGATTTTAATCGCCAATTTTAATCGCTACTCTAAGAATAATCCCGATCGATACCATCGAGATCGACGTAATAACTATCGGCAATCCTTGACCAAAGCATAATAACATACTAGCAATTAATATTTGACTAGCGATCGCCCACAATATCTTCCATTTACTTCGCCACATGACTATACCTGCGACAATCGACCATAAAAACACCCATGTAAATTGTTGACTCATCGGGCGAGTAATAAACAGAGGAATGCTATTTTGACGATCGTTGGCACGGAGAACTCGATCGAGGACGATTGCCGATCTAGCTACTGGATTGAGTTCTATCCCATCGAAATAACCAACTAGAATAAACTTCCGATCGAATAGTTGTTTGAGCTGTGGTTCGGTTAGAGTTGATATTTTACTTAGATCTATCTGCTCTATCTTATTTAGGAGCTTGAGATTCAATCTCACTTCTGAGTCTGGCGGAGGCAGATCGGATTTCTCGATGAGTGAATTAATGAATTTGCGATCGCATAAATTTAGTTTGAGATAATTTTGGCGATCGATAGTTCTAGGCGAGTCGATACAATCTGCGATCGGATGAGTACCTAATATAGATCGATCTTTGATAGTCAAATTTGTTGCCCAATTTAGTGGCTTTGTCTTGGTATTGATGAGATCGATCGTTTTCTGCAACTCTTCACCATCAGAAATATTAGCTCCGGCAATAATTAGGGCATCATAGTTAATAATTACAACCTTCGACGATCGCGGCGGAAGTCGATCGATCTGCATAGTTTGAACGCGATCGACAAGCTCACTCTCTAAGCCACTGATTAAGGGCATAGACTGCAAGTTCAAAACTAATAGAGAAACTATTAGACTGATGCCTACCGTCGTCCAGATTTGATATTTGGGTTGACTGATATAATTACATGCAGCGGTTACTTGCGGCGGAATCCAACGTCTAAATGCTGTCGTCGATAAATCTTCCCAAGTCACACTCTGACTGAGAGGATTGTGAAACAAAATTGGCAACCAATCAGCAAATTGAGCGAATCCACCTGGAGCCAATCGCATTTTTTGCCGAGCCTGTTGAAAAGCTGCGGGAAAACTTTCCCCTCGGCTATATTCACTCAATAGATTTTCGAGAAATTCTTGGGCGATTTGATTGGGAATAATTTCCCGCATGACGATAATATAAGGGATATTCAGATCCGTTACTTGTTCTGCCAATCCCAATCCATTACAACAGTTGAAAATAGCTATCTGCAAGCCGCGATCGATTGCGGCTTGAAGTTCGAGTCTCAGTCTACTAATTTCTAGTGGAGTATCATTATCTAGATAAATCACTCCATCCTGAAAAGATTGATACTCAATTGTATCCCCATGTCCATAAAAAATAAAGATACTCGGCTTGACTTCCTGGAGCCTTTCTACCACTCTAGAGGCTGATTTAGCTTCTGTTTCAAAGGTTGGATTAGATTGGGGTAAGGTTTTTAAAAATGAAAGATCTAGATTCGATCGATCGTCTCGCCCTGATAAGGCTAGAATATTTACCGCACCATCAGGCTGGGGTTTGATATGCCTGACATTATTGAATCTCGGCTTGGCGAATACTTCTACAGCATGAGGATAATCATTACCAAAATCCCAAAAATGCCAGGGAAGTTGCCAGATAGTTAATTCATCGCTAATAATGATGAGCAAAATGCGATCGCCAATATTCAAATCGGTTCTCAATCGACGTTCGATTCTACCAAAGTCGCCAAAGTTGAACCAATTATTAATCGCTACTTTGAAACTATAATTTAACTCCATCATATCCTGACTCGATACATTTGTAATTGCATCTTCATCAAAAACTGGTAATTTAGATGACAAATTAATACTGCTAGATAATTGAATCGCTACTGGATATAACAATTGCCACTCATTTAATAATTGCTGCAATTCAGGATTGGGTGGCAAATTACTATTATCTTCCCATTGTGTCGTTCCAGATTTTAATTCAATATTGATATTATTAAATCCATCCTCGATCGTGCCCCTACCTAATCTAATAATAATCGTCTTCATCACTCATACTTCCTTTTGCTTGGCGGTTAAAACCGCAGCTATACAAACAAAATCCGCCTACGCGGATTAATGTAACCCTTGCTAAGTATTATAATAGTCTGCGAAGGCAGACTTTGATTATCTAGACGCGGTTTTAACCGCCAGCCAAAATAAAAATAATCTGAAGAATATAAAAAATTTTAAACAATAAATCGTTCGATCGATCTAGCACTATATAATTGCAATTGAATATTAAATTCCATTCCCACCGCACAAGTATAACCAGGCAATTGGATATAATTATCATTGGCTCTAGCTGTCACAGTGCGTAAATTTGCTCCATCCATATCGATATAACTCAACTGCAATTGTGGCGGTAAATAGCGAGAACCGATCGCCGGATGTACTCTGACTGCTACCCGCATTCGATCCGCTCCTTCGGGCACTACACCGACTAATAAAATTACTGTTTCTCGCTGGAGATCGACTTGGAGATTGATGACTTTTCCCCGTTCAATTGTGTTATTGTGTTCGGGAGATAAAACGCCGATCGATTGACTACTTTGCCAACCACTGGCGACCACATTAAATTCTCTGTCGAGCCAATCAATTAAGGAGAATCTCGGTGCGGGAGCTTGAGCGATTGCAGCTCGTTGGAGACGCTTGAGATAGAACTCGGATCGCAATGTCGGATTGTTCAAAATTGCCCCCCACTCGGCGAAATCTACTGCCAATCGTGGCGAATATGGGGATGGTGTACTCGCTACTTGCATTATTTCTAAAGCATGTTCTAAAGATATAGTCGGTAACTCTTCGACGATATCTTTAGGCTCTAGATCCAATTCTTCCGCCATCCAGAGTAAATCTAGATCGCTAATTAATGAATCGCCATCTAAACTATAGGTTCGATCGCGTGCTGAATATCTACCTTTTTCTTTAATCGATCGATGAGAAGTAAATCCCCAAATACTCATCAAGTTAGCATCTAAATCGATCTGAATGCTAATATAATAATCTCCCGCCCAATTGGGTAAATCTATCCACTCTTGAGGTACTCGCAATTCAGATCGATCGATATCTTCGCTAGGGATTAAAATCAATCTATGCTTACCAATCTCAATCGCACAACCTGTCACCACATCCCAAATTTCTGGAAGTCGATCCTCGTTAAAACTTAAATGGTGTATAATGCCCTGCCGATCTAACCAAGCTCTAACTTTGTTCGAGCATAGTTGATTTAGTCGAGCATTATTTGTACCTGCAGGATTGGCATATAGTTGAGGATTGGGTGTAGATCGATCGATCTCATCATCTGATATCTCTAACCAGATTGATGAAGGATCGATCGCTTTTATTTGTTCGAGGTTGAATAACATAACCGATTAAATTCAAGAAATAGTTACTGACTAAAGTCAATTTATGATAATTATCAGATTGTGAGTAATATTAACTTGCCTAAATTATCTTCAATGTATTTATCACCCGTTGATATAAATCCATCCTACCTTGTTGTCGAAACAATTCAGCCGCACGGTTCAGATCTGCAACTGCTCCTTGTTTATCATTAATTTTGGCTTTCTCAGTACCGCGATTGAAGTAAGTTTCAGCATCTTTAGGATCGATGGCTAGAGCTAGATCGTAGTCAGCAATCGCCCCTTTTCGATCTCGTCGAGCGGATTTAGCATTACCTCGATTACTATAAGGATCGCCATATTTAGGATTGAGAGCTATGGATCGATCGAAATCAGCGATTGCACCATCTTTATCGCCTAACTCAACTTTAGCAAGCCCGCGATTATTATAGGCTTTAGCATCTTTAGGATCGAGAGCAATTACTCGATCGAAATCAGCAATTGCACCGAGATTATCGCCTAAGTTTGATTTCTCAAGCCCACGATTATTATAAGATTGACTATCTTTAGGATTGAGATCTATTGCTCGATTGTAGTCATCAATTGCAGCTTTACTTTTGCCTAGAGCAGTTTTAGCCCTACCCCGATTATAATAAGCTTCCCCGAACTTAGGATTGAGATCGATAGATCGATCGTAGTCACCAATTGCAGCTTGATGATTGCCCATCTCGGATTTAGCCTTAGCCCGATTATAGTAAGCATAACCCTCTGGTTGTCGGCGAATAATCTCATCATAGATCGCCATTGCTTTTGGATACTGCTTCATATTACTTAGAATGACTGCTTTTTGATTAATTGAGGTCAGATCCTTAGATTCCAAACTAATCGCTAGATCGATCGATTTCAATGCGAGATCGTATTTTTCCAATTTTTCAAAAATCTTACTTTGTTTCTTCCAGAAATAATAATAGCTGACGCGATCGATTGATTTAACTTGAGCGATTGCTTGGGCGATTGCATTTTCTGCCAATTGATATTTTTGGATACTCAATAATGATATAGCCTTGCCATAATTACCCAACAATTCTTGATTTTTATCGATCGCTTTATCATAAGCAACTATCGATTTTTGAAACTGACGAATGCGATGAAGTTGATTCCCATAGTCCAGCCAAAGTTTGCCATTATCACCTGCTTGAGGCTCAGGGATATTTCCCATCGCCATAATTATATTATTACGATCTTTAGCATTCAACTCATTTGGGCTACTTTTGACAATCGTTAATAAGTTTACAGGTACCTGCAATTTAGCAATTAATCCGGTAAAAGTCTCGATCGATATTCCCAAACTATTTAGATCTGCCTCTTCTCCCCTGCCATGAATGCCAAATATCCCGTTGGGGTAGCTTGATGTTTTACCTTGGGGAGATTTTCATAGCCATAGAGGATATCGGCGTTGACATTGGTGAGAAAATTGTAGACAGGTATGCCCCAATTAGCTTTTCGATATTGGGCGTTGAGTTTGGCTAGCGGTTTACTGCCATCGTTGTAAGTATAGTTGGGTAAAACTGGTGATACGTTAATAGTATTTATCCCCAAAAATACTCCTCTATTGTCGAGGATTGCTCCACCACTCATCCCTTGACGAATGCCTTTTTTGCCCTTATTGATGACGTACCCAATTTGCGTACCATCCTCAAAGGGAATATCGGAAAGTTGGGAGACTTCTCCCTCAGTGATGCGGATATCCTTGGAGTCAAACGGAAATCCCGCGCTATAAATCTTCCGCTCGGGGGTGAGAGCACTACCATCATTTAAGTTAGCAAGGGTATATTTGGTC
>JANOPX010000296.1:0-2702 GCA_031422115.1 Chamaesiphon sp. VAR_4_metabat_408
CCTCTCCCCCTCACCCCCTCCCACCCCCTCACCCCCTATGAGTCTTTCCTTCATTCGTCCCGAACTAAATAGTTTGCAAGCCTATACGCCTCATCCTGGTGGGGCTGATGCTCATTCTGTGACAGAGATCGATAGATTAGACACTAATGAGAGTCCATACGATTTGCCGATCGATCTCAAGCAAAAATTGGCGCAGACGTGGCTAGCATCGATTGAGAGCAATCGTTATCCAGATGGTGGGCATATTAGTCTAAAAGCGGAAATCGCGGCATATGTGACCGAATCAGCGGCGGGCAATCCTCAAATCCTCCCCAGTCAGATTACGGTGGGGAATGGTTCGGATGAATTAATTCGATCGATTCTGATCGCGACTTGTGTTGGTGGTGCTGGAAGCGCGTTAATTGCTGCACCGACTTTTAGTATGTTTGGCATTCTGGCGCAGACTTTGGGCGTACCAGTGGTGACTGTGGATCGATCGCCTGTAGACTTTTCGATCGATCTCGATGCTGCTAAAATGGCCGTGCGCGACAGACGGGATATTCCGGTGCGGGTGGTATTTATGGTGCATCCCAATTCACCGACGGGAAATTGTCTGACGAAGGATGAGATTGAGTGGTTGCGGAGTTTACCTCGCTCGGTGTTGGTAGTAATCGATGAGGCTTATTTTGAGTATAGTCATCAGTCGATGGTAGCTGATTTGGCGCAACATCCCAATTGGGTAATTTTACGCACTTTCTCCAAGGCGTTTAGGTTGGCGGCGCATCGAGTCGGATATGCGATTGGCGATCCGCGATTGATTGCGACGTTGGAGCAGGTTAGATTACCGTATAATCTTTCGAGTATGTCTCTGGCTGCTGCACATTTAGTCTTGGAACATAGGGCATCTCTACTGGCAACAGTTGCCGAAACAATTGCCGAGCGAGACAGGTTATTTAACACGCTTAGTAATGTGGCTAATCTCCACGTTTGGCGGAGTGAGGCCAATTTTATCTATGCGCGAATTCAAGGTGTGGATAATCCAGATGCGGCGATGGTGGAATTAACCAGCAGGTTGAAAAATCAGGGTACTTTAGTCAGATATACTGGCGGTGGATTGCGGATTTCGATCGGCTCGCCTGCGGAAAATGAACGCACTGGATTGAGAGTGATTTTCTCAACAGATATGGGTGATGTGAGCGGACAATTAACACTTGAGTAGATTGGATTTTGGATTTTGGATTATACTTATTCGACTCTAGTTTCCCCCCAGGATTGGGGAGTTAGGGGGGCTAGTAAAGTGTCACTTTATACCTGGGAATTCTCTTGGGAAACCTTCGTATAATTCGATCGACAAAATCTAAAATTGTAAAATAAATAAACCCGACTTGTTTGAACAAGTCGGGTTTATTTCATTATAAATAACCTAGGGCGCGGGCGATAGATCCTGTCGCTGCTCCACCGAGAATCAACCAGATCGAATTGACGGCAAATCTCATCGCTAAAATAGTGCTAATAACTGCGATCGATCCTGCTACAATATCGATATAAGGTGGGGTCGAAAGAGCTAAAGTAGCGATCGCCAACTGCACCGTAACTACTACCATCAAGCCTAATGCACTCGCATTTACCGCATCGAGAAAAGCAGACATCCACTTAGACTTTCGTAAGTGAGGGATGAAGGGATTGGATAGAGCGACCAAAATAAAAGAAGGTAAGAAAATTGCAATAGTAGCGACGATCGATCCTGGGACACCTGCAATAACATAACCGATAAAAGTTGCCGTTGATAAAATCGGCCCTGGAGTAAATTGACCGATCGAAATTGCATCTAATAACTGCTGCTGAGTCAACCAGCCATAACCCTCAACAAACTCACCGCGAACCAGGGACAACAATACATAACCACCGCCAAATAAAGTCCCGCCAATCTTCAGAAAAGAATAACCCAATTGCCATAGAGAAACCGGAATAGTTCCAGCTATCCCCACAGTTGCCGCAGAAACTTTGACAGCAATTCCGGTAGTAATAAACGCGATCGATAGATTTGCCCCATCGTCCGAATTCTTGCCTTGAGGGGGAAATTGTAACCACACCATCCCCACCACACCACCTGCAAATAAAGCGATAATCTCATTCACATCGGCAAACCATACAACGCATGATACCGCGATCGCGATCGATAATAGCCGACTAGTTTTCACCGCCTTTTTACCCAACCGCCACAGCGCATCGACAATTACCCCCAACACCGCAGGCTTAATTCCATATAGCAAAAAAGCCACCTGTGGAATTGCCCCAAATGTCACATACGCCCAAGCCAAACCCCCAGTCATCAGCACCCCAGGTAAAACAAAGCTCACCCCCGCCACAATTAGCCCCAACCAGCCCCCATAGACATAGCCGATATGAATTGCCATCTGGGTGGAATTGGGGCCAGGAATGAGGTTTGTCGCCCCCAATAAATCGAGAAACTGTTGCCTACGCAACCACGATTTCGATGTGACTACTTCCGCTTCCATCATGGCGATATGAGCATTTGGGCCGCCAAATCCGACGATACCAAGATTCAAAAATAATCCAGCGAGTTCTTTAAGTCGATTCAGAGTGACTGATTTGGACATATCAGAGGAGATTGTGGTTGCAATTGGATTTCCATCATTAGCATAAACCCGCCCATACAGCTATCGCCTAAGTAGGGGCAATTCATGAATTGCCCCTACTTA
>JANOPX010000297.1:0-2887 GCA_031422115.1 Chamaesiphon sp. VAR_4_metabat_408
GGATATATAAGTTTGGATGCTAGCAGACAAGCGTTTGCTGATTATTATCATGCAAAAGCTGCTTAAAATCTCAAATCATATTTAGTTGGGTTGTGGTTCCCACCAGTTGGGGCAATTCATGAATGGCCCCTACTGGTGGGAACCACATCCCAACTAATTATGATTTGAGATTTTCAGCAGCTTTTGCATGATAATAATCAGCATCCGCTTGTCTGCTAGCAGCCATACTTAGAGAGCCATCACTCGCCCAACTTTTCGCGCTATCTTCCCAATGTTTTGCCCAACCTTCATTATTAGCTGCGGCGGCATAATCCGGCGATGCACCAGAGCGCGGCGCAACGGTAAGACTATTTTCGCCGATATTGCCGATCGAATCAGCATAAAAATGACTCGTCGATAGATTAGACTCAAAGCTGGGTAATTCGAGTTGACTATGATGATAAATATCGAGACTAGAATTTAGATCTACACCAGATAAACCATGCAAGTGAGGATCGGATCCTTGGACAAGTGCGTCTACCGTACTAGCATAATTTAATCCATCTGTCCCAGAGTGGTGAATATCCACCAATTGACCATTATCATAACTAAAATCAGTCGTAGACAAACCATCCGACACCGAGCAATTCCACCCACCATGCTCGATGCTACCATGTTCGATTTGCTCGGTAGTAAATTGATGCTGGGAAACGTCCAAAGGATCCAAGGAGTGCATAAGATTAGCTCCAAATTTAGCATAAGTAGTCTTATTACATGATATGCTATGCCCATCGTGAATTACAAGTTCTTTGCCAAATGGCACTTTTGCGCTAGGCTGTTTGTCATAGACTATTTTGGAACCTAGTTATAACGATCGCCATATTGCCACTACTTGGGTGACAACTTGGGCAGAAATTGATAGATGCGTAAATTAGCATCTTCGTAATAAATGCGACTATCGGCATGTTGACGGCGATAGGTTTCACACAATTGGAGCATCGCCTGAGATAGCTTTGTGCGACCGCTAGGAGAGCGATAATGACGATAGGTAGGATCGGTCAAAACTGAGTAAAGAACGGGCTGCTCTGGCTTGTCAGCAGCGAATGGTTGTTTTTCCACAAAGACGAATAGTGGAGTGGTATTGGGTAGCCGAAAATTGGGTTCGCTCACCCAGTCGTGATATTTGTCGGTAAACTGGGCAGCATCTTGATACCAACCGCGACCATAAACTTGAGGAAATTGTTCGATCGGAGCCACAATCGTCCATTGATGGGGGGGGAATATGCGATCGATCTCCAATACTTTACGCGCTGTGATATCGTATTCCAAATAAGCAATTTGGGCTGGTGGCGGGAGACAGAAATTGACCGAAATTGCCATAAATACTGTCAAACAGACAGGTGCAGACCAATTCCCCAACAGTAACTTAAATGCCGAAGCGATCGCCACAAATAACATCCCAATACAGAGACTCAAGCCGATCGGCAATGTAGTCAAAATTCCCTTTAATAAAGGTAGGTCGCTATTTGGCAAGGCGGCAATTAATGCTAATGCAACCCAACTAATACTCAGGGTAAATAAACCCATCTTTCGTCCAAAGATAATGCCAAATCCACCTAATAAAACTAGTAGTAAAAGACTCGGTGAAACGATCGCGACTAATAGGACACAGCATAAAGTATTAATTATCGCTTCTCTCCGTTCTTGGGATCTAACTAGATGAGTACTGCAACCCAAAGCGAGTAGCACAAATATCCCACCCACCTCAAAATCCCCCACCGCCCAAGTCCGAACTAATCCCGCGCCAAGATTGTCTTTTAGTACTCCTGCCCATTGCCTAATTCCCATTGGCAACCGATGCTCCAAAGGAGAGGCTACGCCAACGATAAGCGGTAAATTCCAGATAAATAAATAAGCTCCCAAACTATAAGTCGCAACCAATGCAGCCGACTCATTTTTTGATAATATCCGCATGATATAGCCGACACTCAACACTAATAAAGTGCCAAAAATTGCCCCAAGAATATTCACTACTCTGAGCGGATGAATGCTACTTATCGCCGTCAGAAAAGCTGCAATACTAGAGAAAAGCGGTAAATAATCGATCCGAGGTATATCTCGTGCTAAAATTTGTTGAGTGGTCAGTAAATAATTATAAGTATCGCTATGACTAAATCGAACTTCGATGAGAAGATGCTCGAACCGCAACCAAATTGTGAAGCCTAAAATAACGATCGAACCAAAGATCGTCAATAAAACTAATGGCAAGCTCCATTGCTGTCGATCGAACCTGTCTCGAACCGATTGAGCGATCGATTTCCAGGGTAGTAATAACCAGCGAAAAACTTGACTCAGGGATAAACCGCGATCGAAGATATCAATTGTCGCGATCGCGATATTCTGCCCTAGCTGTTGAAATTTGAGTTGAGATTTCCATTGATGACTAGCCAACCAGCCAATACTCAAACCCCCCAGATAGACGAGTACCGCTGTCAACCAGGTAAATAACCCCAGCTTTGCCCACAATATACTCCCAATGGCGATCGTCGCTACCGTGCGTACAAATGCCCCTACGATTCGACTAGAGAGGGATAAGATCGATGTCTGCGGAAAAGCTAATAGTGGCAGTAATCCAAACAAAATTAGAAATACCAGCACCACCCATCCGCTAGTAAGTAAATCGAGTAAAAATGGTAATTGATTATACACAAAGATCGTCAGACAGGCGGTAATCCTCAGTGTAGAATGTCGATCGACAACACACAAGCAGAGATTGACCGAATTTCTGGGATTTTGGATTTTGGATTTTGGATTTTGGATTTTGGATTTTAGATTTTGGATTAACGCTTGGATATTTCTTGCTCCCAGTCCCCCCGTCTCCCAGTCCCCCAGTCCCCCCGTCTCCCCC
>JANOPX010000298.1:0-1855 GCA_031422115.1 Chamaesiphon sp. VAR_4_metabat_408
GATCGAGTGTTAATTAATATCCTGGAATAATGACTCTTTATAACTAGGATCGATCTCCCAGTCTTCATTTTCGCCGCCAATATACATCTGGACAATTTCGACGTATTCGGTATTTAATTGAGAGAGAGAGTTGATCAAAACGTCAAGTGCGATCGCATCGCTAGTACCTAAATCCATCCAGCAGCGTGCCCAGTTGCCCTCATATTCAAAATCACCCATGTTGTGCATTACCGACATCATGCTGCTGTCAGCAGCATCATTGTCATAGTCCATATAGCTCAGATCTAAACCTGTTTCTTGGACTTGGCTATTTTCAGCATTAAAACCACCTAATTTACCCAAGAAAAACCAGGAGGAAAAAACTTCTTCAACTAGTTTTTTCTCTTGTTCGGATGGAACATTGACAAACTCTAGCCAAAACCAGACATCAAATTGACTGAATTCACGAAATTGGACTTGCATGGTAATTAGGCTTTAGGTTTTAGGCTTTGGGCTTTAGGTTCTAGACTCTAGCAAATAAATACAGGCTGGGCAGTATTTACCCGCCAACATCTATGCTAAAAATCAAACTTTGCCTAGATAAATCTGGTGAGGTTAATGCGGTATCTTTCCTTTTTGGTGATGGCGACTTCGCCGATTTCTAGTCTGCCTTTGCCGCGAATTGCGACTAGATCGCCTGCTTTGAGAGCGTGGGAAGATTGGCTAATGTCCTTCCAATTTACTCGCACGTCACCACTGGAAATAATATCTACCATCTTACTGCGAGACATGCCAAAACCAGCGGATGCGATCGCATCTAATCGCATCGAAGCTTCGGTTGTCACCATCTCCTTTTTCTTCGGTTCACGAATCTTTAATTCGCTCAAATCAATCTGTCTAGTTTTGACAGGGACAGATCGAACTTGAACCAAATTGGTTTCTAAAAACGGGATCAATTCCGGTGCGACGATCGCTTGAGCACCCTGTTCGCCAAGGACGATGATATCGCCTGTCTTGTCTCTGACGATGCCACAGCCCAGCATCGAACCTAAGAAGTCCCGATGGGTAGGCGGATCGAACAAGAAGTTTCCAGCGATGTGAATGGCGGCTAGGGGGACTTGACTGGGTTCAAATGGTAGCTCACTTCGACAGATGCCCAGACGTTGCCGCTCGGCTTGGGGATAGCCACCTGTAGCGATGATTTCGATATCGGAGAGACGGCTAAATACTTCTCGAACTTCGGCGATTTCTGGTGGGGAGAGGAAGTCGGTTTCGACTACTTCCCAACTTTTGATTGCTTGCTCGGCTAAATCGATAATTCTGGCGACGATTTCACGATTCTCGACTCGTTTTAATAATTCTTCTCTCGGTAACATTTGTTAGTTTAGTTGATAATTGACAATTGATAGCTAATAGTTAACGATTTATGAAGTTGGATTAATTAGGTTTGCTAAAATTGCAGCAAAAGTTTATTTTGACGCTACTATTACCTGTTAGAAATACCAATCTAAATATCTATTGATACATATCAATATAACTTTGAATATTTTCTGGATCGAATTTGCGTAGGACTGTTGTTGCTTGCTGGAGCAGTAGCTGAGAACCTTCGACGACGATTAGATATTTCCCTGCATTGAGGCGGTTACGATATGGCAGCGCGTCGCCACTGCCAAAGGCAATTCCACCACCGCCACCGATGAACACACTACCCATCGCGCCACCGATGGCACCGAGCAATCCGCCGATGATTCGATCACCTATTTCTCCTGCCCAGGCAAATGTGTGGAGATTAGTTGAGAAACTAAAGCCAAGTCCAGCCAGAAATCCAAACGGAACTAACCAAGTTGCCATTAACTTTGCTTGTTTCTGGGCAACC
>JANOPX010000299.1:0-10229 GCA_031422115.1 Chamaesiphon sp. VAR_4_metabat_408
CCCCCCCCCCTGCCGCGGGGTTTTATTCCTGGGGGCTGGGTTCGGGGCTTGGGGGGTCCGGGGGGGCCGGGCGAGACGGGGGGACTGGGGTAAAATTTGTTGCCCTCCTACCCTGCCACCCTGCCACCCTCCTACCCTCCCCCCCTCCCCCCCTCCCCTCATCCCTGACCCCTGACCCCTCATCCCTGACTCCTCATCCCTGACCCCTGACCCCTGACCCCTCATCCCAGACCCCTGACCCCTGATATATGAATTTAATATCACTTCAAAATCAACTGGATAATTTATCCTTTGGGTTACTATTTTCGACAATGCTGATTTATTGGGTGGGTGCAGCGTTCCCCCGCATCCCATTTTTACCTACATTGGGTACGACAGGAATGGCGATCGCCAATCTCTGTATGGCAACCTTATTGGGAGCCAGATGGATTGAAGCGGGTTATTTTCCCTTGAGCAACTTGTATGAATCCTTATTCTTCCTAGCTTGGGGCGTAACCACCATCCACCTGATTGCGGAATATATGAGCCGCAGCAATCTAGTCGGTGTCGTCACCGCACCTGTGGCAATGGGTATTACTGCATTTGCCGCACTACGACTACCTAGCGATATGCAGGCATCAGCACCATTAGTTCCCGCACTCAAATCAAACTGGTTGATGATGCACGTCAGTGTGATGATGTTGTCCTATTCTACCTTGATGGTGGGAGCAGTTTTGGCGATCGCCTTCTTGGTCGTCACTCGCGGTCAACAAATCGAATTGCAAGGAAGTTCCTTTGGTGGCAATGGTTATCGCCTAACGAGCAGCAAGACCGCCAAAAATCTAATTCCAGCAATTGATACCTTCGCCATGTCAGAGCAGGGTACAACCGCCGTATTGACCCGACCCAGCGCACAAACAGAGACACTCTCACCCCAACGCCTCAGTCTCGCCGACACCCTCGACAATATCAGCTATCGGATTATTGGTTTGGGATTTCCCCTGCTGACGATCGGTATTATCGCTGGCGGTGTCTGGGCAAATGAAGCCTGGGGTTCCTACTGGAGCTGGGATCCTAAAGAAACTTGGTCGTTGATTTTGTGGTTGGTATTTGCTGCTTATCTACATTCGCGGATTACTAAAGGTTGGCAGGGTCGAAAACCTGCTATTTTAGCTACAGTCGGATTCGTTACCTTATGGATTTGTTACCTGGGTGTTAATTTGCTAGGAAAAGGTCTACATAGTTACGGTTGGTTCTTGTAGGGGTCTCAGTAGTGAGATACCATAGCACAAAGATCGAATCTTGCGACCTCGCACAACATTGGAGAATATTATGAGCGATCGGTTTAATGCCCTGGATAGTGGGGAAGTTATCTCAATCCAGAAAGACAGCCAAGTACTAGTCGGACATCGGATCTTTCGCGTCAGTGAATTGAATGACGCAATCGCCAACCACTTGAAAAATGCTGTCGATACCTGGACTGATGACAAGAGTAACTGGTTTAATACTCAAGGTATCGACTGTGAAGCCTTGAGATTTGGTTCTACTGCTTGGCAAAAAGGCAAAATTAGATTGTGTTTGGAATTCTGTCCTGATGATGCTGATACATCGGCACCTCAGCAGGGGGCGGTCGTTAGTACTTCTGTTGCAACACCAGCACCTATCCAGGCTACTAGTCCCGCCCCTGTTGCTGTAACACCAGCTCCACTACATGCCAACCCCAATATTGCGGTAGCTAAAATTGATAGTCCCAATCCAGCAGTAGAAGCTAAAACTACTCCAGCAGTAGGCGTAGCGGCTGTAGGTGCGGGTGTTGCTGTCATGGCTGCTTCCGCAGTAGCAGTGAATAATGTAGTGATTCCTAATGTCGCCAAAGTGATGGCTCCAACCGCTGCGACTGCAACACCTGCAATCTCTGATGTCATCTTGGAAGCAGACGAAAAGCTCGTCGTCGATGGAAAAAATGGGTTGGACGAAATCGCCTTTGATTTTGACGTTAGTAATGATAATCTAGGCACAATGATTCCCAATGGAATGATGGAACTCGATCTCACAGATCTAGATCTCGAACGTGCTGAAAATGATTACCTCGACTTTGAAACTGGCGGTATCCCCGATCCTACCCTCGAATTAAATAGTCCTCACAGCATGGGTAAATCCGAAAATTCGGGGATGTTAATCGATGAAGTCTGGAATGAACTAAGCCAACCTAATTGGCCTGGAATACACTAGAGTAAAGGGGTAGGAGGGTAGGAGGGTGGTAGGGTAGGAGGGTCGGACGGTAGGCAAGAAATTACCCTATTTACCACCCTAACACCCTACCACCCTACCACCCTACCACCCTACCACCCCCTGACCCCTGGACACATGGACGTTATTCAACTAACCGGAATTCGTTGTTACGGTTATACTGGTTATTTACCAGAAGAGCAATTTTTAGGTCAATGGTTTGAAGTAGATCTACGGATATCAGTAGACTTGAGCGTTGCTGGTCAAACCGATCGCATCGAAGATACCCTAGATTATCGCGGCATCATCGCCGCAGTCAAAGAAATTATCTCAACCTCTAAATTTGCCCTAATCGAAAAATTGGCAGACACAATTATCACCAGAGTCTTGGCAGAAGATCGAGTCGAACAGGTAGAGTTAAAACTATACAAGCCCGCCGCACCAATTCCCGATTTCGGCGGCAAAATCGCTCTCGAACTCATTAGGGTTAAGGGTCAGAAATAGGGATTTTGGGCATTGCTGAATTGGGATATGAAGCATAGATTTTGCCCTCACCCCCAACCCCTCTGTCTTGAAAAGGTGCTTCACTTGGGGAAACCCCAAGATTGCACTTTTCGCTGTCTTGAAAAGGTGCTTCACTTGTCTGGCCTTTGTCACCCGCCCAGTTGGGAAACCCCAAGAGCACTGGGCGGGGAACCCGCCCATCAGCAATTTTCGCTGTCTTGTCGTTTTTTTATGCGGGGGGAACCCTAGAAATAAAAACGACGCTCCCAAGGTTGGGAGAGGGGAGCCGGAAACCTTGGTGACGGCGGGGTGAGGGCAAATCATACCTTGAATCAGCAACCCCAGATTTTGGACACTATCGCCAAGGGCGAGGCTTCGCCAACGGCTTCGCTCAGTGTCCAAAATCCAAAATCAAAATATTCCAAAGATCGGGTAATCTATAAATATTGGGAAACTTGGAGGCATCTATGGTTGTAAAATTACAGCGTCCGCTATTGGTCGGCGGCATCGGCTTGACAATGGGTTTGTGGGGTGTTGATAGCGTTTATCATAGCCTGTCTGGGATTGGGGATTGGCTGACTTTGGGCGCGATCGCTACTGGAGGCGGCTATTTGTGGTACAACCAACGCAGTAATAAAAACCCAGTCAGCCCCACCAAACTAGAGATCGATCGAACTACACTAGATCGCGCCATCGCTCAAGTCGAACGAGTAATCCACCAACTAGCCATCGAAAGTCCCGCCGCCACCGAAATCGATCGCTTAAAGCAACAACTAGCCCAAGTCAAAACCAATCTCACTCGACCCGATCGACGAATTGCCATCACAGGCGGCAACAAGGTGGGTAAAAGCACCTTAATGAACTTACTCTCGACCAACCCATTTCCCTGCGCTACACCGCTGAGATACATCGAAACCCCAGCATTATTTAGTGTCGGTACAGACCGCCAAATTACCCAACAACAATCAGAACAAATCGCCATCAATGCCGATTTAGTACTATTCCTCATCAATGGCGACTTAACCGCCACCGAATACAAATACCTGCAACTACTGCACCAATCCCATCAACGGGTATTATTAATCCTCAATCAGGTCGATCGATACTTACCAGACGAGCGTACCCTAATTCTGAACAAGATCCAAACTACCATCGCTGGATCGATCGCTTCCCAGGATATAGTTATTACCAGCACCGCTCCCGCCGCCGTCAAAGTCCGCAAAATTCAAACTGATGGTAGCGCGGTAGAATCGATCGAAACACCCCCAGTCGAAGTTGATACTCTCACCGAACAACTCACCAACGTCCTCGCCAACGAAGGCGAAAAACTAGTCTGGGCAACCACCTACCGTCAACTCAGCGCAGTCCAAACAGCCGCCAAAACTAGCCTCAACACAGTTCGCCGCGAACTAGCATTACCCAAAATCGACCAAAATCAGTGGATTGTCGGCGCGGCTGCATTTGCCAACCCCCTACCCGCACTAGATCTACTCTCCACCGCCGCCGTCAACGCCCAAATGGTCGTGGATTTGGGTGCAATCTACCAGCAAAAATTCTCCCTCGAACATGCTCAAGCAGCCGCCGGAGCAATGGGTAGTGTGATGCTCAAACTAGGATTAGTCGAACTCTGTACTCAGTCAGTCGCCGGATTGCTCAAAACCAATGCAGTTACCTTCGTCGCTGGTGGACTAGTTCAAGGTTTGAGTGCTGCCTACCTGACCCGAATTGCTGGCCTAACCTTGGTCGAATACCTCGAAGCCCAAGATCTCCTCGCTCCTGAGCCTACAAGAGCCTGGAACCTCGATCTATTGGGAAATACCTTCCAAAAGGTATTTGAAACAAATCGCCGGATGGCTACTCTCCAAACCGTCGTCAAGCAAGGGATCGATCGACTAATACCAGATGGATCTGTCGCTGAAGGTGTTTATACTGAAAACGCCTAGAAATTAGACTTTCTAGAATTATTGCAGATCCCCGACTTCTTCAAGAAGTCGGGGATCTGACCTCTCACCAATCGATTCGCAAAGTCCAGTCTTTAGCCGTTGGCAGTATAGTAACGATCTCTAGTTTTATCAACAAAATGGAGAAGAGCCTCCAGCTTTTAGCGGATGACTCTCCTCCATTTTGTTGGTATTTCTCACCCACGTCCTCTTCTAATGGCCAAAGTCGAATCTGGGAAGTCGGGGTTTTTGGATTTGTATTAGTACTGGTTGGTTGGATCGAAAAGTCCTAAACCTTTAGCACTACTAGCTTTGAGTACATTCATCGGCAATGAGGCGATCTCATTTGCCGAAGCTTGCGCGTCGTCTATCGACGATCGAGTTCCCAGAATCAAACCACCGAGACTATTACCCTGACGTACTGTCATCCAAGGCTGCTGAGACTTGAGTGGCTTATTATTCACTAATGCCACATAATCATTTTTGGGGTTGACGACTGCTATCGTCGATCGATCTGGCTTGACAGCAAGCACTTTAACTTTGGTTTGAGCAGTCTTGACAGCACGAAGCTGAGTATTCATCCCCGGTAGATCGAAATCAGCCGCGCTATCGTAGGCTTTTGATGTAGCTAACTGTAGACTGGAACCATTGGGAGTTCTTGGCGCAGCTTTTGTCGGAGCTACCAGCTCGCTCAGTGCTGGGGTCGAATCGGTTTCGCTCGGAATTGCCTTGGCAACTGGAGCCATGCTATCGACCTGAATAGTTTTGGGTTCGTTACCCAAGAACTGCTCTAATCCCTTGGCAATGGTCGGATTTGAAGCAACATCCACTCGAACGCTATTAGGTTCGTTACCCAAAAATTGTTCCAATCCCTTGGTAACGTTGGTAGCTAATGGATTAGACTGTGGTGCTGTCTGAGTAGCAACTACCGAAACGGTAGCAAATGGCTTTAGTCCCGCTGGTTCCACCACTGGAGCTGGTTCTAAAACTCTTGTGGAAGCCGTCATTGTAGCAGTAGGCAAAGATCGAGCTACTACAGGTGCAATTGGCTGGCTCGGAGGGGTCGCCAGATTGGGGAAATTTTCGATGGGGCGATCGAACGTACTCGCATTGCTATTGCCAATAAATAATTCTGGGACGATTGGAGTAGCTGGAGCGATTTGTGGACGAGTCGCTGTGGTGACTGAATGTCTGACGAACTTGCCGTTAGTTGATTTGGGAGCTATCGAACTAAACCCTGAAGGGGATGGCGAGATAAAACTAGCGAGACCACTATTATTTTGCTGTGAAGTTTTGGTGGCAAGATTGGGTACTTTTCTGTCGCTGTTGGCGATAGTATCAAGAGCCAATCGACGGACTGCATCATCTGGACTTGCAGATGAGCTAGAACTAGAAACCCGAACCCCCTGTGTTGGGGTGCTAGCTGTGACAATTCCCGCTCCTTTGGCTCCAAATTGCTGAGGTTTCGCCGTCTTCTGTTGGGACTGTCCTTTTGATACCTTGTTTGGCAAGACTGCGGTAGTTTTTGATGCAGCATAGGCAGCAATAGTATTAGACAATACTAGTACCACTCCCAAGACACTGAGACTGGGTTGCAGACAGGTCAGCCAAATTTTTAACATCTTTATTAACTCTATTATGAAAGTTTTAGTTACGGTAGGTTGTCTGTAATTAATAACTAGATTAGATTTTGCTGAGTCGTCAATTGGACTTCTGTGCTGTTCCCCTGCCCTGTCGCGAGAGAATCCTAAGATCTAATTGTGCTTGGACAGAATAAATACTTTTGGTAGTAACCGTATCTTACCATACTTCCTCAATTGTTCATCCGTACTTATGCTGACCACAGTCCAATCTCGCCCATCTTTGTACCTGTAGCCAGATATTCGCCGTGGGGATGCCATGCAAATGCCGTATATTCACTGAGATCGCTAGTAATAATTTGCTCTATCGATCCAAGCTGCGACCACAGACAAGCATATCCATTACAATCGCCAGAGATGAGGATGGGAGTCTGAGGATGTGCAGAGATCGCCCCAATGGCCCCTTCGTGACCCTCCAAGACGCAACCAGTCCAATCGAGGTAATCTGGGGTCAATGTCCACAAGACGATCGCTGTCCCGCTGGCTACGGCGAGACAGGTGATTTCGCCATTGAGCCAAGTCAGGTGACGAATCTTGCCGGGGCAACCTTGTAGAACCCAGGGATCTTCGGGATGATGCCAGTCGAGGAGCGTTAGGGTACGATCGAGATTACCCGCGACTAGATAACGACCATCATGAGACCAGGCTACACTCAGGCTAGCTGTATCTACATCCAATCGGTAAAATGGGTCTACTCCCGTCCCCCGCTGCCAAATTTGCACGCCTTTGTATCCAGCTACTGCTAAATACTCTCCGCCAGGATGCCAATCCAAATCGAAGACTGAGGATTTGTCAAACCTCCAAGTAATTAGCTCGCTATTTGTTGGGATGTCCCAAATCTCGATCTGGCGACCATTGGCGACAGCGATCTGAGCATCGGTTGGATGCCAAGCTAGATGCTCGATCCAGGCTCCAATCTCTATACTCATAGCGAGCGATGGCGGCAAATCTACCCCCGTACAGCTCCAAATCCATAGTTTCCCAGCTCGACCGCCAGCCGCCAGCCAACGACCATCCGCGCTGTAGCTCAGACTGTCGATCGAATACCCATCTGACTCATGCAGTATGACAGGTTCCTGGTGGAGAGAGACCCAGATAATTCGTCCAGCCGCTGAACTCCCAACCAAATCGCGACCATTAGGCGACCAAACTAATTCGGTGATGAGGTCATCTAGCTCGGTTTGCCACTCTAGTTGTAGATTTGGTACGGAGATACTCATTATCTTTGTCCAACTGGTTGCTGTATCTTGCTTGTGAGCATCGAGAGACCGAAATCTAAAAAAATTACCATCAATAAGACCCTTTGCTCAAATTTGGAGTTAGGATGTTTATCGATGGCAATAAGTCAAATATGGCTCAAGTCAGACTTGAACTGACGACCAAGGGCTTATGAGTCCCCTACTCTACCGACTGAGCTATTGAGCCGTGATATTTAACGTTTATCATTCTAACACATAAAATGGATTCTTCACACAGTTTCTACTAATTGTTTTCTCACAGGGCGATCCAAGCAGAGTTTGCCTGTGAGTAGTACGCTTGTCTGCGTGTTTAACAAGAATAACAAATTTGGCGCGTTATTCCCTGACTAATTCAACCATTTATTCCTTACCCTGGTTCGGGGGTAGAAGCATCATGAGCCGCAGGAGAGGCTACTAATGTTCTGTAGCCTCGTCTTTGGTGGTACCCGCCAACGAGGGTCTAGGCAATCTTGGGTAGATGAGCGATGGGATTTACAGCATCTCCACCGTTGGGGCGAATTTCAAAATGCAAGTGAGAGCCAGTGCTATGTCCTGTGCTGCCCATTTCCGAAACTTGTTGACCTTTGGCGACGGTTTGACCGACGCTAACCGTTAGGCGACTGTTGTGTCCATAACGGGTGGTGGTGCCGTCAGCGTGCTTGACTTCGACGAGATTACCATATCCACCGTTCCAACCTGCGAAGACGACGATGCCATCAGCGGCTGAGTTGATCGGAGTACCGACTGGGCCAGCAATATCGATACCTTTGTGCATTTTGCCCCATCGACGACCGAATCGAGAGGTTAACACGCCTGTTGTGGGCCATGTATAGGCGAGAGAAGTAGATCCAGCTTTGCCATTACTTGGCTTGTCACCTGGAAGAAATAATTCGCTATCACCATCTGAACCATCGGGTAGGTAATGTTGAATATTGGCGACAGGCTTGAAAGTTTTGCTCCTGGGTTCGGGTACCAAGATCGGTACAACTACTTCACCAGTAAATTGAGACTTGTCACTGGCATTGGTTGCCGATTGTGCGGGTAGACTTTGACCGATGAGAATAGTCTCCGATCGTCTATTTTGTTGGGCACGATCGATCGAAACTTCTTGTTGGACGTAATTGCTAGCTTTCGTAGGTAACGACTCAACCGCCGTTGCAACAGTACCAGGGTAGTTTACAGGGAAACTAGATATGGCCATCGATACTGATAGTCCCATCATCATTATCGATGTACGAAGCCGATGACGACGACTAGAGCTTGGACTGGATGCTCCATCTGTCATTTGATGAGTTTTCAGGAAAATAACTGACTTGACCTTTTGCGTAATTTCGGGTTTCAAAAAAAATAGCCTCCTAATGTGAGTACAACGGTAGCTACACTGTCGAGTTTGTCTGAATCAACTCAAGTAGCGAACTGACCTTTCACTCTAATCACACCAAAAATAGGATCGACGCACGAATCCAGTGAAATAGTTTTGCTTGAGCTAAATCTGCTGGTTGCGTTTTCAGACGATCTTTCGGATCGATCGCAGTCACAACACTCGATTTGGTTGTGCCTATTTCGATCCCCGCCGTTATGGTTACTTTAGGTGAAGATGCAATAATTTGCAAGTTTTTTTATGTTATGTCGCTAATTTTGACCGATTTCCGGGATCGGCAAATCCGATTCTAAGTCTTGTAAAGACTGGATTATAGCAATTATAATTAGAGCCGAATTTCTGCTGAGTAGATGATTCTTTAGCCACCCTTCAGAACCTGTCGCCTTGGCTAGACCTGAATATCCATAACTCTAGCACATGAATCGATCTACTCCAAATGCCGACCAAATCAGCGCAAGACGAGTGTTTGAGTTTGATGTATCAGAAGTTACCATTAAATTAAATTGACGCTCTTTATTAGACTGTCAACTAAATCGATAAATGTTAATTTTGACACCTATTCCTAAGGGTGATGAAATGATATGAATTTCTTATCTAAAAATAGTGATTTCAATTACAGTGACTTGGCGCGGAAGATCGTCAAGTCACTAATATCTACGCTCCAACTTGACGACGAGCTTCAAATAGCCCGACAGCAGCACTGACAGAGAGATTGAGGCTGCGGACTCCTGGTTCGCTCATGGGGATATAGACGGTGGCATCACAAATCGTCAAGACTGATTTAGGTAGTCCTTCTGTTTCACTACCAAATAATAGCCAGTCATCGGCTTGAAATTGAAACTCAAAGTGGCTGTGAGTACCGCCAACACTAAACCCCACCCAGCGTCCGGGTTGCTGAGTGCGAAATTCGATGAAGGCTTCAATTGAGGGGTGAATTTTGAGCTGAACATACGGCCAATAGTCTAATCCAGCTCGTTTGAGGTATCGATCGGTAATTTCAAAGCCTAGTGGTGCGACTAGGTGTAGTTGAGTGCCTGTAGCAGCGCAGGTACGGGCGATGTTTCCAGTGTTGGGAGGGATTTGGGGATTGACTAGGACTAGTTGCATTCAGGGATGAGGGGTCAGGGGTCAGGGGTCAGGGTGGGAGGGTAGGAGGGTAGGAGGGTAGGAGGGTAGGAGGGTAGGAGGGTAGGAGGGTAGGAGGGTAGGAGGGTAGGAGGGTAGGAGGGTAGGAGGGTGAATTTATTATTTCCTCAATCCAAAATCCAAAATCCCCACACAGGTAACATATAGATTTTCTTTATATTTGAATCGATCG
>JANOPX010000300.1:0-7617 GCA_031422115.1 Chamaesiphon sp. VAR_4_metabat_408
GGAGTAGTTGCTGGGTTTCTTCTTTCCAGCGTTGGGTAACGACTGCTTTGATACTGACGACTCGTTTGAGTAAGAGTTGAGATTCTGGTAAGTCCATTTACCCTTCACTGATTAAACATCTCGTCAATCATACCGTGATACTGTTCCATCACGACTGGACGACGAATTTTTAGGGTTTGGGTGAGGAGTCCATTTTCAATGCTAAATGGTTCGGCAATCAGTTTGAGGGTGACAATTTTATCGTCGGCGCGGTACCCAGGGCGGTTTTTGACTTCTCGGTTGAGTTCGTCGCGGAAGAGGTCGTTGATTTGGCTACTATTAAGTTCGAGGATGGGTAAATTGGATGGTTTTACGCCGTCATCATTGGTTGTCGGGATATTGATGCGTAAGTTTTGAGTTTGTGCCCACGCGCTCAATGCTTCTAAATCGGGTACGATCAGGGCACCTAATGATTTTTGGTCTTGACCGACGAGGACGATTTGACTGATATACTTACTGCGGAGACAGGCATCTTCGATCGGTTGAGGTTCGATATTTTCGCCATTAGTTAGGACGATTGTATCTTTGGCACGTCCGGTGATAATTAGATCGTTGTGTTTTGTCACCATACCCAAATCACCGCTATCAAACCAGCCATCGGGATCGATCGCTTTGGCGGTAGCTTCTGGGTTACGATAATAACCTTGCATTACTTGCGGCCCACGGATTAATACTAGTCCTTTTTGACCAGCAGGCAGTGCTTTGCGAGTTTCTACATCGACGATCTTAATTTCGGTACCTGGCAAAGGTTGCCCCGACGAGAGGCGGAGATTGCGCCACGGGCGACGAACATTGGTGACTGGGGCGGTTTCTGTCAAACCATAACCGACTAAAATATTCACCCCGACAATCACAAAAAATAGATCGAGATGTATGGAGAGGGAACCACCACCACTGATAATATTATCGATCGATCCACCAGTCGCCGATCGAACCTTAGCATATACTAATTTATCGCCGATCGCGTGTACTGGAGCCAAAACTGCCGTCTGCAAGTGAGCGACTAATTTCTGACTCCAACTTGGATTCAGACATTCCAAACTCAACCCCTGGGCGATACGTTTGGCGATGATATATTTCTGACTCAAACCCAAGAGAGTATTCACCAGCTTTTGCTTACTGGCGGGCTGCTCTCTAAATTGCTTCTGTACGCCCTCATAAATCGATTCCCACAGCCGTGGAACTGCCACCATACACTGAGGCTTATATTCCTGCAAATCCTGCTTGAAATAGCGAATATTGGTGTATGTCTGAGTACAGCCCTGAGATAGTAGATAGTATTCGCACGATCGCTCGTAACTATGCCAGGATGGAAGGATGCTTAATACTCGTAATCCAGGGTATGCGGGGATAGCTGCACCAAAGGTATTGATTTGATGGAGGAGATTGGCGTGGGAGAGCATCACACCTTTGGGATTGCCCGATGTGCCGGAAGTATAGATGAGAGTGGCTAAATCTTGTTTGTCGATCTGAACTGGTGTAAATTGATGCGTACGACCGAGATTAATTAGATCTGTAAAACTAATGGTTCTAATCGATGATTCTAGATCGCTAGTTTCATCAGAGAGCAGGATAATTAGATCGATCGGTAAATTGCTAATTCCTTTGACAATCTTTTTGAGTGTCTTGATATCTTCAACGACTAAAGTTTGACAGCCGCTATTATCCAAGATAGAGAGCAACTCTTGAGTCTCAGCCTGGGAACTCCGCACCGCATTAAATGCACCCGCTAACATCGTACCTTGATCCGCAATCAACCACCGAGGACTATTATCAGCAAATAATGCGACTCCAGTGTGGGGCAAAACGCCTAAACTTTGCAATCCAGCGGCGAATAATTGAATCTCGCTAGCTAATGCTCGATATGTCAGAGTCACTTCTGGTTTGCTGTGGGGTGCGTGGAGAGCAACTGTATCGCCACATTTCGCAGTTAAAATCGCCCACATTTCAGAAAGAGAATTAATCTGAGTATAATCGATCGTCTGACTGAGATTCTGTGCTTCTCGATCGGTCGTGGTGTAGGGATAGTCTTTCAATCTTGCAGAAGTTGCCATATTTATTACCCTCGCACGAATTTTAGTTGAGCACTTGGCTATCTCTCTAGATTAGCTGATGTGAGGTTATTATCGATCGGACATTGTGACAGAATTTGGATTGGTTGAGACTTCACCTAGCTTTCATCATTTAGATCGTTATCCTTAAAATCTTGCAACATTTGCTCGACGATCGATTTTAATGCTTGACGTAAGAGGGTGTCCGAAAAGTCTCGAATAAGCCCCCTAGCCCCCAATTTTCGGGGAACCGGAATAGAAAGTCCCCCAGAATTGGGGGATTTAGGGGGCATTGTACTTTTGAGACACCTTCTGCGACGATCGCATCTAAAATATCCGGCAATCTTTCATCTTCTCTTCTCATAAAACAATCGCTTCCTGAAGTACCCGATCTATAATTCTTTCCTTGAGCATATCAACAGTCGCTACATCGACCGATCGTCCTAATAAATCTTCAAGATCGAGCATCAATCCAGCGGGAAACCAAGCACTGCGTTTCGATCGATCGTAATCGATTAAAAAATCCACATCACTATCGATCGTCGCTTCACCTCTTGCCACCGAGCCGAATACTCGCACGTTGTAAGCTCCATGCTGTTCGGCTATAGCTAGAATTTGGCTGCGTTTAGTAGCTAGTAAATCTTGAATTCCCAATCCAATTATTTTTGTCATAATAATTATGCAGTATATTCTAACTTTATTACCCTTGGGTAATTCTCCACCCCCGATATTAATCTAACTCACGATCGATTATTCAAGGATAGTTTCGGTAATTTTGGCACTAATCTATTTATTTCATGGCAGTTTCCCACCAACTCAGTAAAGGGTGATTTTTCGGAGGTTGATATCTTGCTTTAACTCGAATTGCGCTCAATGCGGCTTTTAATGTTGCTGAGTCAATATTTAATTTTTTCGACCAATGTTCGTTGGCGGAGCCTCTCCTGCGGAGAATCGCTTCCAAGGTTGATATAATCTGGATGTGGGGAGCCTCTTTTTTTAAAAATGCGATCGCTCTTTTGTCATCGGTTGCAACTGCCCATTCTCGGTGAAAAGCGATCGCAAATGTGGCAGATTCTCCTTCATCTTTCATCTGAGCAGTATAGTTGATGAAAGTCTCTGCCTCTGCTTCGGATTCAAAATCTACGATCGATATCAGACCTTCTTTAACTACTTTATCAAAATGAATCGCGCCCTCGCTCTCCTGATTCTCAAGTCGCTGAAGAGTTGTTAGCTCTTGGGATCTGACAACTTCAGTCACAACAACTTGAGCGGGGATAGCCTCCAATATTTCTGAAAATTTTCCTGAAGCGTAGAAATTTAGAATACAACAGGTATCAAGGACAATATGGGATTGTTTAATATTCATTACTAGTTTCCCAATTATCCTAAGCCTGACATAAGTCTAAATTAGCAACTTCTTCAAGCATTCCACTTGAATGTTCGCGTAATGACTCCGCAATCCGGCGAGCTTCTAAACGATCGACACCCATGAAACTAGCAAAGCTTCCTTCGGTAATTAGCCCTCGATCTAGTGCTTCGATCGCTAAATGTTGATAGTGAATAGGAGCCATATCAATGCGTTCTCCGATAGGTTCCAAGCCCATTTCCTGCTGCACTTTTCGGACTTTCAACCCTCGATCGCGCAACCGTTCTAAAGTTCCAGATGGTAGCAGTTTAATTGCTTCTGCCCGATAAGCAAGAGCTTCAATAGACACTCCATAATGGTGAGCTAAAGTAAATAAATTTGTTGCAGTGAACTTGCCATGAGAGCGGTACATATCGTTAAATCGCTTGAGCAAATCACTTGTCGGCATCAGAAAGTAATTAGGAAAAGTATCAGCTAATCTTTCACTCTCTGGCTTCCTTTTATACTGGTCATCAAAATCAACTATGGGCTTCCGTCGATGAACAAGAAAATGTAGATACTCATGTGCTAATGACCAACGTTTTCTCTCTTCAGGATGTCCAGCATTGATGGCAATACAGCCACCCATTTGTTCGTTGTAGCTATATATACCTGAATATTTAGAGGGCATTTCTATATAAAAAATGCGTAATCCGACACTCTGCTCCAAAATATCTCGCAGACAGGGAATCGGTGCATCACCAAGCCCCAGCCGTTGACGTTCTGAAATGGCAATACTTTCCGCTACCGCCTCGATTGGCATATTATCTGCCTTGTACTCTTGGGGATAATTTGGAGGTAGGGGTGCATCCATCATCGCTTCAAGATCTAGATAGTTTTGGCACAGTTCCTCTAATCGCAAAATACTGGGTTTAATCCGTGCTGCTTCAGCTTCATTCTGCCCTAATAGCGATCGATATTGCACCTCAAAAGGCTCTGTAACAGCACGAGGCTGCACAAAATCGCCGATGGCTCTGCCATAAGCACGGGCGAGTTTAATCAGTTCGGTTGCCTTAATCCGGCGTTCTCCTTTCTCAATTGCAACGATAGTTGTTCTTGCTGCATCAATAATCTCGGCGGCTTGAGCTTGAGTCAGATCGCAGCTTTTGCGGGCTTGTTGAAGGAGTTCTCCCAATCTCCCTAAATCGATGTTGTCTAATATATTAGTAGCCATGTTATTTCCTCCGCAAGTAGAAGTTTACCTACGATCTCAATTTAGCTTAACAATCTGACATTATCAACTATCAAGAGCAGTAAAATAAGAAAATGTCAGATTAGTGCTTGTGGGCTTATCAGTTCGTCTGAGTGGTGTGGGTGGCTTGAACTGTTTCGGGGGCTTGGTATTCGCGGAGCGTTGCGTTTTTGGTGCGTTCGGCGTTGAGACAGGCGGGGCGGTGATGTCAGGAATATTGAACCTGCTCGAATGGTAAAAATAGTTGTCACGGACTTTCCAGTCAAATAAGGAATCCTTAGCTATCCTGAGTTTCAGCTTTTCAACCCCCGATCTGGATTTACGTGTCAAATAAACATCAAGCCCAAAAAGGAAGTAGGTTTGCTAAGTAGCCAGTTTAGCGACGTAATAGTTTGTTTTGTGCTTTCGCTAACTTAATCACCTGAATATTACTCGTGAATAACTGAATATTTGGGACGGTGGCATAGTCCATGTCATCTGTGAGGACTTTAACTTGTCCAGGGTTAGCTTTATGAATAGCTTCAAGCATGAATAGATCGTATCCATCCAGAGCTTGGGTTTGAAAGCGTGCTAGAGCCGCATTTGTTGTGGATTCATCAATTGTCAGCTCATCAAGTGGTACTGCAAAATCTTGAATCTGCATCCAGGCTGTTTGCACCAAATTGACAACTTTAGAGCGTTCATTGGGATAGTTGTGCCTAAATTCTTTTGCTTTTAGTTTAAGTCCATTTTCTTCAGTAAAGTTATTTCTTTTGTTGTAGATATCACACTCTCTGCTCTCGATGACGTGAGCTAATTCTGCAAGAACCAGACCAGAATAGGCTAAGGTCGATCCATTCTGCCGAACAGCTTTGAGATAAGCCCCATATTCTCGAATTTTTGATGAATTTTTGGCGTTAGGGTAGGTTTGCCAAACCCACACGTTCGTATCAACGAGAAAGATATCTGATCGCTGTGGGCGATCGGAAACAATATCAATTACCTCAGCTTGAACATTAAGATTTATCGTCATAATCTAGAAGCTGGCGGCGTATTCTTCCATAACAGTATCGACAGCTTGACGATAAGCGGGATCGGAATAGTAAATCTTTGCGTTGTCAATAGCGGTTTGTAAGACGATTTCACCGTGAGGAGACAGATTTTTGATAACAAGTTTATCGTTTAGAACATCAGAAGAGATATCCTGCAAAAGCTGTCCGATTGCGACGTTGAAAAAAGACGTTGAAACAGATGTGACTCCTTCAAAGTCAAGTTCTACAGTCTGTCTAGTTAGAAGTTGAGGGTGAATCAGATCGAAGAGCTGTTGTCCGTCATCAAATGAAAGTGCAAATTCTCCAGTAATTTCATGAACGATGTAACGCATTGTCTTTCTCCTGTGTTTCTAAAATCGTTTCTTCACTCCGCTATTAACCTCTGATGCCAAGCAGTAAAATGACTCATCGCATTTGAAGGCTATATTTATCATTGTTCCCTGAAAATCGATCGTTCTGTTTTCATATCTAACCATATTATCTTTAATGTTGACGTATCCATCATTGCTAAATATTTTAAGATTACCTCGATTTCTTGAAATGAAGCTTTGTAGGACACTCAGTCCTATTCCTCTACTGATGGTTTTGATAGCGGTACTGTTTCCAGTCTGAAATGCCCACTCTATGGCTTGCGCTGCATCTAGCGATCGATTTTCGGGTAGAGACCGAACGTTATTGGAGATACCTTGCCCAAAATCAATAATAGCTAGGTGTAGTTCTTTCATTTTAGGGTAATGTTGTCCACAACTAAAAACACCAAGGGGAGAATTGCTGTGTTCAAAGGCATTCGTGTATATTTCCCAAGCGTTACCAGCGATCGCCCCCTGTAAGTCAGTGCTAATGTTAACCCAATTTTTTCCTAACCATTGTTTTAGCAGATATCCCATTATAGTACATTTATTCTGTTTTAGATCGTGGCGATAAGGAATAGAATTGCCACTCCAAGGCTCTATCCCTCGATCGAAACTTAACAAGAAGCCATTTTGCGCGAGATTGGTATGAACCTTGGGTTGTAATGTGTCCCAGTCGAAATTTAGTTGTCCTCCTTTAGATCGAACGTGATGGCTGAGTCCACCGAGAAAGGCTACACCAAGATGACTGAGAAAGCTACATTTCTGAAAATCAAGGGTAAATTCTAGGGAGGTTTCAAGTTTTTGGTCTACTGTTTGCCAGATCTCTAATAAGGAGTGGCAATGCTTAGATGTGTGATAGATGACGGGGATTTCTATTTTGACAGTCATGTAGTCGATCGATCTAAGCGGTTTGTTGGAGTTCGGCATATTGCCAATAGGTGATTCCTGTATCTTCACGTTTAACAAGTAGCCCAAACCATTCTAATCGATCGAGATTTTCGCCTATCGCCTCCAATTTCTTCTGAGTATTTTTGCCTGTAAATTGGTTTGCAATTTGCACCACTGTCCATGCACCGCTACTGCTGCGTAACAAGTCGCGGATGGCTGCAAGTTGATCTTTTGGTTGGTTCGGCCATTTTTGCTGTTCGACGGGGGTTGCTGCGGTTTCTGCTGGGTCGTCGATGCTTGCGAGGGTTGTCTGGGTGGCTTGCACCTGTTCGGGGGCTTGGTATTCGGGGCGGAGCCAGCGGATATGTCCGTTGCGTTCTTCGGCGGCGCGTTCGGCGTTGAGGGCGACGAGGCGTTCGAGGATGGTTTCGGTAATTTCGGGGTTAGGTTTATTTGCTAAGTCTTGCCAACCGTAGGCGGCAAATACGGTGGTGTCTAAGTCGTCGTGGATTTGTTTGAGGGTGGAGACGAGGGCGCGATTGTTGTATGCTCGATCGATATCGGTAAATGGTTCGCCAGCGCGGAGTTTTTCGAGCAGGTTGTACATTCCGGTGATGGTAATGTCGGGATGGGCGGCTTGAACTTGTTTGCGATGGCT
>JANOPX010000301.1:0-19048 GCA_031422115.1 Chamaesiphon sp. VAR_4_metabat_408
ACTAGGGTTTTGCTCCCCTCCTAGGAGGGGCTGGGGGTGGGTTCCGGGTTGGCTGGGTTTCCGGCTGAAAAATGCTAACGTTAATAATTCATATTTCTGAATTAGCGAGTAATAACATTAATAACATGACTCGATCGCAATCTGTCGTCAGCCCAGGAACAGATCGCACCATTTATGCCTGGATCGATCGCATTTTCGGGTGCTGGCTGTCGTCTCCAGATATTATCTACCTTGCGAATTGGGAAGAGTAATACGGCTCCTAGATAGCGTACGCCGCGCATTTGTTGGGCGAGGGCGACAATATCTGAGGTGTATAATGGTCTACCAAAATCCCATCCTTGTCGATCGAATCCGCCTGTTAAGGGATTGAGAAATTGATAGAGGGCAGTCTTTAATTGGTTGATAATTTCTGCCTCGGCGAAGGGATTTTGGTAGGCTGGTTCGAGGGCGATTTCGGTTTGTACTGATACGCCGACATATTCTGGCTCTCTGAGTTGGACTTGCACGCCTAATAATCGCCGCTCGTCTAGATAGTGGAGGATTTTTTGGCGCAATCTAGATGTGAGTTCAAATAGTTCGGGGGCGATACCTACTCCTTCGATGATTCCGTCTGTATTTGCTTGAGGAACGACGACTAAACTCACTGTTCCCGCTTGACTGGTAGCTGTCATCGGCAAGCATTTGACGCGAGCTACACCGCCTGCGCCACCGATGCGAGCCAAGACTTCAAAATCTTCGGCGGTGACTGCTCGATCGCGAGTACGGAGCATTTGGGGTACTCTTAGTACAGCTTGGTCTAGAGATTCGCCGTCGGCTCCATTACTGGCCGCTGGGTGGTTGTCTACGGTCGCGACGTAGGGAATGGCAGATTTGAGAAATTGGAGGGTGTGCGCTTGAACGTTGCCCTGTCTGCCGCCACCCGTCCGGTAGCTGAGGATCCTGATTTCGGCTCCTCTGGGAGGAACGGCTCCATATTGATGTTCTAAGGATTGTCGATCGAGATTATTGACTTGGACGATGGTATCTTCGGGTTGGGGTTGTTGGATTTTGGCGCGAATTTTTGTTTGGCGTTGGAGTTGATTGGGTTCGCGAATCAATGGCCCAAATTGGACTGTACCGCTGAGGGAGTCAATGGTATAGTGTCTATCTTCAGGGCCAGAATCGGCAAAGTCGGTTACTTCTTGCCATCGTTGGGGCAAACCACCGACGGGAGTTACGAGGATATATTCATTTTCTCGTCGCTCCAAAATTGGGGGTGTTTGAAGCTCAAAAGTTTGCCCGGGAGTAGCATCGCTAATCCCTAGGCGTTCTTCTTCAATTAGGCTACTATGGCTAGCTCGCACGGTACCGCCGATCGATCTTACCGCCAATCCGGTAATCCGTGGCGGACGGGTATAACCAGTTTGATTGAGTTGGGAAAGGGTGAAGCTACAGCGGAGCCACATCCCCCGATAGCTGGTGAAGGAGGTAACTGGGAACTTTTCGGGTAAATGTAGGATTACATCGGCTCCTTGACCGGGATTTCCCCCTTGCTGGGCGATTTCATAGAAGCTAAATCCTTTCGTCCCATCGTCGGTTTCTCGGAGCAAAATAGATCGCCAAACCTCTCCATCCCAAGCTTCCCATGTCCGTGGCGGTCGATCGGGATTGATGCCTGTAGGGGTTGCTGAACCCCCTCGGAATGTCAAGGCGAGCACGTTCCCATCGAGGGTATCTGGCGAATTTAGCACTAGGTAAAAACAGTTCCCAGCTTCGGGTTGTTCGGCAAAAATCGCCCGCTCGCCTCCGCCTAGAAAGCCGTTGGGCTGGCGTGTCCAGAGATTTGCCCCGCGCTCTTGGAAGACTTGGGGTAGTTCTTCGATCGTCGGTGCGGTGAGGAAATGCTGTAAATTGGGTTTGCCGATCGTCAAAACTGCATCGGTACTAAATGTAATTGCGGTGGTAGTTTCGCTCCGCAAACTGGCTACTTCTACTCCAGCGGCGATCGTATACACCTCTGGTAAGTCGGTGGTGAGATAGAATGTAAGATCGGTTTGAGCTGGAGTCGGTGGTTGGAGTCGAACGCCTAATAGTTCTAGAAAGGCGACATAATTTTTGCGTGGTACTTGGTTGAACCTAAGTAACATTTGATCTGTCAACCACGCAAATAGCTCGATCAGTGTAATCCCTGGATCGCTCAGATTGTGATCCGTCCATTCCTGACAGTAGCGGGGAATTCGCAGGATGCACTCTTCCACCAAGTCATCAAAGGCGCGATCGTCTAAATTAGAAGAAGGTAATTTTGGTAAAAAGTCGAATTCCACAGTTACTCTGCTCCAGAAAGCATGTAGAAAGGATAAACAAAATTGTAGGTATCGGTATAGTCTTTGAGCCGATAGTTAATATTGATACTCACCATCCCGCGTACTGGATCTGGTTCTGTCACTACTCGATCGATCTCAATCCGTGGTTCCCAAATTTCCAAAGCCTCGACTACACATAGCCGAATCCGAATCATTGTCGCACTATTCATCGGTTCAAATGCTAGTTCCGACAGCCGCGAACCAAAATCAGGACGATATACTCGCTCGCCTAGGCTCGTGCGGAGGATAATCCAGATCGATTCGCGCACTTTTTGGGCTTGGGCACTCAGTTGGATTCCACCCTGCAAGCTGAGGTTTAGTGGAAAAGCCCATCCTGTCCCCAGATATGTCTGCTCTTGCCGATCGAGTTCCTCTGACATGATTGGAGATTTTTTAAAAACCTAAGCCTCGATTTTACTGGGTGTCATTATCTAAGTGTATTCACTAAAGGTCTAATTTATCGATCTGGTTTCCAGACTGTAGGGGCAATTCATGAATTGCCCCTACAGTCTGGAAACCGCTTTTCATTCACCCTCTCAGCGGATTGGCGTTGTCACTTCCTGCGAAAGTCAGGGGATAGGGGATAGGGGATAGGGAATAGAGGGAATTTAGGGGTGGAAACGGTATTGAAAATGATTGTGCTTTTACTTTCGCAGGAGGTCTATTACATCAAAACAATTCTACTTTCGGCTAGTTTCGATTTCGATCGAATCGCTTTATCATCGATCGGTACGATCCAATTTCCTTGCTGATGAATAAAGATCTACGCCATACACCAATCGGCGATATTAGTAGTACTACCGGATATGAGGGTGTTGCTACTGGTTCGATCGGCGATTCAGCTACAAAAGTCGCCCACAAGTATCGCGAGGATTTATTATTATTAGACCAGTTAACCGATCGAGTCTATCAACTCTTGCAGGAAGATCTCTATTTACAGCGAGAGCGATTGAGTAATTATGGTCGCTTTAGGTAGTTGTTATGAGTGAGAATACATACAATCAATTAAATTTTGTTACCACCAATCGTTTTTATGTCGAAATCAAAGGTGAGATCGCGGCATCTTTTAGTGAGTGCGGTGGTTTGGGCGTGCAAATCAAGAAAAATGTTTTTCACGAAGGTGGTGTTAATAATCAACAGCGGATCTATTTAGGGCAAACAGATTTTACCGATGTTACGCTCAAGCGGGGGCTGACAAATCATCCTGGATTTTGGAATTGGCTGAATGAATTATTTGACGAAGAAAAGGCTGTCGCCCGCCGCAATGTGAATATTTTGCTATTCGATCGATCTGGGGCGACGATGATGAGTTGGACTTTGATTGGAGCTATTCCGATCGGCTGGAAAACACCACCATTACAAGCAGATGGAAATGCTGTTGCGATTGAAGAATTGACACTAGCCTATGAAGGATTAAAAGTAGGTAAAAGTACAGGAGGTGGGAGTTTTGTCAAGAGAGATGAAAATAGTCGGGCTTTTCCTTCTAATTAATTATTTATTTGCCGATTGATTTTAACCATGGTAAGTTTTGCGCCTTTACTAGGCATGAATTCATCTAGATTGGGCATGGGGGATAAATCGATCGCTCCATCTAGAATGACTCTGGGCAAAGAATGCAGCTTGTCTAAAGGGCGCATGAAAACGATCGATCCTCTACCTTTACACTCGCCGTTAATTCAGACATCCAAGTTATTATCATTTACCTCAGAGCCAAATACCATCGGTTGGGATAATTGGACTCCGATCGATGCTAATCTAGATTCGTCATTCGATATCGATAGTTTTGATTCGATCGTCAATCGATCTACTCGTGAAATATCTCCAGAATCCGATCCACTAAATTCGCTTTTTACAAGTACTATATTTAGATCTGAACTAGAACCCAATACCTATATTAATGATTCATTAGATACAGTCGATTCTCGGAACGACAGGCTACGCCAACGAGATGATTTAGCCGTACCTATAGTAGCAAAGAAATTGCGATCGAAATCCCCTGCTAAATCCAATCCTCAAGCCTCAAGCAAAAAGAAACCAAGTTCAGCTAAATCCGCATCTACTAAAGAACGAAAAATTTCACCAAAAACTAAGTCACCAGAAACAATCGATCTTTCTCCCAGTCTCCAAGAAAGTAACCAATCTCTTGATATATCGATTCCCGATAATCCTTCCTCACCTTCCACCCTCATCAACCCTTCAATACTTCCCGCCAATTCATCACCCTTTACCAATGAAATAGCACTTCCAACCGAAGCAATGAGCATCGGAGAAGCTATGGATGGATTAATTTCCGACAACTCTCCATCTGCACCTACCATCATCAATCCATCACCATCTCCAGACACAAACATAATTCCAGCGGAAGCAAGAGATAGATTAGTTGCTGACAATCCCACCACCATCAATCCAGCCACATTTGTCGAAGCAATCCCCATTTCAGGCGAAGGCGTAGGAATAGGCGAATCGATAGATGGATTAATTTCGGCTAACTCTCCATCTACATCCACCGTCATTAATCCACAACCATCTCCAGAAGCAACCATCATTCCAGTGGAAGCAATAGATGGATTAGTTACTGACAATCCCACCACCATCAATCCACCCACATTTGTCGAAGCAACACCCATTCCAGGCGAAGGCGCAGGAATAGGCGAATCGATAGATGGATTAATTTCGGCTAACTCTCCATCGATACCCAGCAGCCTTAATTCATCACCATCTCCAGATGCAAGCATAATTCCAGCGGAAGCAAGAGATAGATTAGTTGCTGATAATCCCACCACCATCAATCCAGCCACATTTGTCGAAGCAACACCTACTTATAGCGAAGGCGTAGGAATCGGCGAAGCGATGGATGGATGGATTTCTAATAACCCTCCATCTACATCCACCGTCATTAATCCACAACCATCTCCAGACGCAACCATAATTCCAGCGGAAACAAGAGATAGATTAGTTGCTGATAATTCCACCAGTATCAATTCAGCCACATTTGTCAAAGCAACACCTACTCTAGGCGAAGACGTAGGAATCGGCGAAGCGATGGATGGATGGATTTCTAATAACCCTCCATCTGCATCCACCGTCATTAATCCACAACCATCTCCAGCCGCAACCATCATTCAAGCGGAAGCAATAGATAGATTAGTTGCTGATAATTCCACCAGTATCAATTCAGCCACATTTGTCGAAGCAACACCTACTCTAGGCGAAGGCGTAGGAATAGGTGAATCGATGGATGGATTGATTTCCGATAACTCTCCATCTGCATCCACCGTTATTAATCCATCAATATCTGTCGAAGCAACACCAATTCCAGCCGAAAGTGTAGGAATAGCCGCAACGATGGATGGATTAATTGCTGATAACCTTTCATCGATACCCAGCAGCATCAATTCATCACCATCTCCAGACGCAAGCATAATTCCAGCGAAAGCAAGAGATAGATTAGTTGCTGACAATCGCGCCACCATCAATCCAGCCACATTTGTCGAAGCAACACCTACTCTAGGCGAAGGCGTAAGAATAGGCGAATCGATGGATGGATTAATTTCCGATAACTCTCCATCTGCATCCACCGTTATTAATCCATCAATACCTGTCGATGTTACCCCAATTCAGACTGAGGGAATAGGAATCAGCGAGATGGATGGATTAATTGCTGATAATATTGCTGTAAATCAGCTTCAAGATCGAACTAGTACTAACGATCCGATCGCCAATTTACCTGAAACTGATTTGAGTATTGCTGAAGATAAATCGACACCGTTAAATTCCGTAGAAGAAGATCCTTCTATTCTCAAACAAGAGGAATTACCCTTAACTCCCATCGATCGAGATGATACCACAACGCCAAAAGTAGTCAAAGGTTATGCAACGGGTGGACATGTATTAGAACCCGATCGAGTCGATCGCAAACCAATAGCTGCTTCTGATATTATACCAGCAATGCTCACTCCTGGCGAGTTTATCATTAATGCCAAAGATGCCCAAAGCAATCTCGATTTATTGACACATATTAATAGTGGTGGAAAATTGGATCGATTCTCCATAGGAGAGGCTACGCCAACGATTTTACCGGAATCAGAGCCAACCGAACCCTCAACAGATATTAGCATAGATGTCGATCGATCTACCATCCCATCGAAAGACTTGTCATCAAATTTGATTCAGCCTAAAAGTCACGAATCCCTGAGTTCTCCTTCTTTACCCACAAGTATAGATACTCATCAGATTTCGTTCTTCCATAGCTCCTCAAACGATCGCATAGATCGATCGATCGATCGTCAGAATAACTACTCTTCACCACCCCTAATCTTTCGGAAAGCTCAATCGAATACATCTTCATCTGTAGAGCAAGATACCCCCGATGAATGGAATAGTATTGAGGATCTCATGAATGGAATGAGTCATCCTAGCAGTAGTAGATCTTCATCTAATGAAAATTCAGAAATAGATCGATCGATTCAGCCTAGCCTTGGCTACGCTGAATCTCCATCCTCAACTAATACCTCAATTCAACCATCTTCGATCTATGCGAAAACAATGCCTTCTACAGATATCTCGACTCAACCAGAATCGGCTTCGACAACTATCGCAGCACCTGCCACAAGTGGACAAGAAAATGATGATGCTGGAGCATTGGAAATTCTAGCTCGTGAAGTCTATCATCGACTCAGACAAAGATTAGAAATCGAACGAGAGCGTCATGGTACTTACTCAGGCAATTTACCCTGGTAACGTCATCTATTAATCATCAAATATAGTTAGATAATATGCCTATTCCACAAGTCATTTCCTTCAGCCAGAAATCAGCTCAACTTCAGAAAGCTAAATTGATAGCTTATAACAAAGAAGCTCCAGATATAGAATTGATGTTTAATCCTGAAGAAATTAGTTTTGCTAGAAATGTCAAATGGGATGCAGATCCAGGAAACAGAGGAGATCATTTACTACCAAAAGTCAACTTTTCTGGAGTAGAACCTTACAAACTAACGCTCAAGCAACTACTATTTGATACTTATGAATCCAAAGAATCGGTGATGAAATATGTAGATATCATCAAAAAAAGCGTCGAGAGAATTCAAGAGAAAGCTGATTCTCGTCCACCAGTATATATCTTTGAGTGGGGTGTAGGCAAGGGCAAAGACTATTTTCATTGCGTCGTTACGAGTTTGACTTATAAATTGACGATGTTTCTCACTGATGGTACCCCAGTACGTGCAATTGTAGATATCAGCTTACAAGAAGTTGACCAAACTAATTTACCTGGAACTAAAGCATCTGCTTCTAAAAAAGACGATCGAACTAAAGGAGCTACGCCTGTAAAAGCCACAAAAAAAGATTCAACTAGAAGAGAAAGCCCGATGGGATCTACAATAAAAAAAGCGTTTTAAAACTAAGTATTAAACACAACTAATATGCCAACTGAATCAAAAGAAAGTCTTTATCTGTCCGAACCAAAATTGCAATTTTCGAGAGGTTCAAATTGGGATGATGCTCCCCCAGAACTCATCAAAGATATCTTGCAAATTAGTGTCGAAGAAAGCCTTCATTTACCAGCAATGTTTTCGCTAGTTATCCATAATAGCTATATTCCAACTAGCGATCGAGCCGAAAATCAACCTTGGCGTAAAAACAATCAAGAGGCTTTTGAAATTGGTAAAAAAATTAGATTAGGCTTTGGATCTAGCACCACAAGCGATCGTAATTTCAAACAAGAAATTAAAGACTTTCTAATTGAAGGTGAAATCACCGCGATCGAAGTTCACTTCAACGAAAAATCTCAAGCTCCAATTATCGTCAGGGGTTACGATCTTTCCCATCGGCTACATCGAGGTCGTCACAATCGATCGTTTCTAAATGAAACTGATACTGATATTGCCAAAAAAATTGCTAAAGAAGTTGGGATAAAAGTTGGTAGTAATATTGAAGAAAGTGGTGAAACTTATGAGTATGTATTCCAAGAAAACCAAACTAATATGGAATTTTTGCGAGAACGTGCTGCAACAATTGGCTTTGAACTATTCATTCAAGGTCAAGAATTGTATTTTCGCAAACCCAAGAGTAGAGATACACTAAAATTGAAATGGTTGGTAAATCTCAGTAGCTTTAGTACTCGCATTGCTAGTGCCGAACAGGTAAGTGCCGTCGAAGTTCGGAGTTGGGATTATACCCAAAAGAGATTAATTTCTGCTACCGCAAAATCGGAACATTCAGTCACCGAAACTGGTAATAAACATGGGAGTAGTACCAGCACAAAATTCGATCTCGATCGCCAACCACCGAAAATTACCGTAGTAGATCGACCTGTTTTTAGTACCAAACAAGCCGAGAAAATGGCTCAGGCATTGTGTGACGAATTGGGCGGCGAATTTGTCTATGCAGATGGCAAAGCCGAAGGAAATCCCAAAATTCGACCGGGAACCGTGGTAGAATTGGAAGGCATGGGCGATCGATTTAGTGGTAAATATTATGTAACCGAAACTCGTCACTTTTACCATCAACGGGTCTACAAAACCGAATTTAGCGTGCGTGGATTGCGAGCGGGTAATCTATTTAGCACCTTATCTCCTAGCGTACGTCTCCAACCAGGGCAAACATTTTTGGTGGGAATTGTCACCGATAATAAAGATCCCAAAAATTGGGGCAGAGTAAAAGTCAAGTTTCCTACCCTCACCGAAGAACATACCAGCCATTGGGCGAGAATCGTCGGTGTAGGAGCTGGAAATGAGCGAGGTTTTGATTGTTTACCAGAAATAAATGATGAGGTATTGGTAGGCTTTGAACATGGTGATATTCATCGCCCTTATATCATCGGTGGTGTCTGGAATGGCAAAGACGCACCGCCAGAATCAGTAGATGATTCAGTTCAAGGTGGCAAAGTCCGATTGCGTACCATCAAAACTCGTACCGGACATACATTACAATTTATAGAAGAAGATAAAGGTAGCAGTAAAACAGGCGTACGATTAGAAACAACAGGCGGTCACAAAATATACTTGAATGATAGTGAAGCGTGTATTGAAATCGAAACTAGCGGCGGACATAAAATAACCCTCGACGATCGGGGAAGATCGATATCAATCAATTCTACAGGCAATCTCTCCCTCAAAGCTGAAGGCAATATCGAAATTAAAGCCAATGGTACAATTACAATTAATGGTGCGATAATTAGCCTCAATTAAATTAGCAAAACTGTTATAAAAATCGATCGTGAAGATAGTTATTTTACCGATCGAACTTCACAAATCGCGGCTGAATCAGCAGCGTTAGCATCGCCACTGACAACAAAATTGCTCCAGTTATGGCGCACCTGTAGTCGATCGAATCATAGCCCCGCTAATGCCGGACTTAAAATCAGCGTCAGACTATCGATCGAAGGCAAAAAAATTAAGAGCTTAATGCACCATGCAGCAGCAACGCGATCGCATCTGCTACTAATTGCTGGTCGGTTTTGATGCTATATTTTTTGACAACACTCAGAGCTTCGATCGTCGCTAAAAACGATCCAGCAATAAATCCTGGATCGCCATTCAAGCGATTTTGATGGCTGGCAAACACCGCCTCCATTGGTGCAAAAGAACAACGTCCCATCGCCTCTTCTAGCTGCTGTGCTTTTTCGGGAGCCAAATCGGGGAGATCGGTTTGGATCATCCGACTCGCATTGAGCGGGGGTTGACAAATCAGCCACATTCCGACCCGCATCAAACAATCCTCCAAAGCTGGGGAGCCAGTCTCGATAATCTCTTCAAATGCTCGTCGTCGCCGCTCCAAGTGGCGCAACATCACTTCGACAAATAAATCTTCCTTCCCTCCAGGCACATGGTAATACAGCGAGGCTTGTTTGATATCCAGCAGCTTGGCAATATCTTTGAGCGTCACAGCAGCATAGCCACGCGCCGCAAACAATTGTTCTGCCGCATCAAGAACTGTTTTACGCGCTGAGGACTCACTGGAAAATTGATTCATATCCCTAATTTATTTTAGGTGGTGCCTTTTGTCAAGTCGATCGTCATAGGCAGCCACCGATTAAAATCGGGGCTAACAATACGAAGTCCGCCTACGCGGACTCAGAAACTAGTCTTCGCATCACTAGCTGCGACTTCAGTCGTCAGAGGTGTTGCGCCTACGCGGACTCAGATCTTGAGTGTCTTCACCAATGCGATCGACTGCTTGACAAATTAAACTACCTAATTTAAGTTAGTTAAGAGAGAGATAACACTAGCTCGTCGATTCAGTTAAGTAAATAATTTACCTCACTTCCGCACTGTAACCTTTGACAGCGCGGAATGTGGGACTTACTCACCTGCCCGATTGCTTGCCAAAACCGATCCTCAAGGAGAAACCTCAAATGTTTGATTTATTGCCCAACTTTTGGACACCCGTATTACCTGTAGCTGAGATTCAGGATACACCTGTAGCTGTCGAACTCGCTGGTGAAAAGCTCGTTTTATTTCGGAATTCTCAAGGTGAAATTGCTGCTCTGTTCGATCGATGTCCTCATCGAGGTGCAGCACTTTCACTCGGTCGTGTGGGCGAAAATGGATGTATAGAATGTCCTTATCATGGCTGGCAATTTGCCAAAGATGGCTCTTGTAATCATGTTCCATTAAATAATCCAGCCGAGATTAATCTGTCCAAACTTTCGACGGTGAGCTTATCTACTCTGGTTGTGGCTGGGTTAGTTTGGGTATTTACAGGGCAAGGAGAACGTCCAGATTTACAGGTGCCTGAAAGCTTGATGCGATCTCCAGAATCCTATTTTATCCATTATGAGGTTTGGGATACTCACTGGACTAGAATCGTCGAAAATTCAATGGACTATGCACATGTAAGCTTCGTACATCGGGATTCATTTGGGAACGAAATTGCACAACAAGCACTTAAAGCGGGCAGCTTTGTTGAGACTCAGGCTACCAAGACCGATCGATCTATTCAAGTTTTCAATCGTTACCATAATGTTGAATCTGCCTTTGCCTTTGAATGGCATCAACCGAACTTAGTTGTCATCAAATTTGATGAAATGGGCATCCCCGTTCGTGTTCATTCTTTTGCCATTCCAATCAATGAAAATCAAACTCGATTCTTGATGGCGATCGAGCTACTCGCACCTCATGCTGGGGCAATGATGCAGGCATTTGTTGCGCCGATGATTGAAGATCGAATCATTATTGAACCGCAAAAAGGGGCGATTCCCTCAACAACAGAAGAGCTTAATGTTCCTAGCGATAAAGCAACTCTAATGTTCCGTCGGTGGTATCATCAAACGATCGGCGCAAAGCTAAATAACAATTAATATAGATCTTGCCCCAAGGTAAATTATTGACGATCGATCTATACCAGAATTACGATATATCCCCGACTTCTCCAAGAAGTCGGGGATATGTCTTATAGCTTTTACTCAATGGTCAAACCAAAATACCAACCTAATTTGTGAAGGCTTGCCATATTGTTTCAACTTATCTAAAAATACCATAAAATCTTCGGCTGACTCAGCATATGTTTCAGTCCATCGAACAATTACGCCATCTTCAGCATAAGGATCGTAATTCATCAGTTGAGGTAGCTTATCAAATGGATACGGCTTGCTCTGTTCAAATAGATGAGCCAAAGCTGGATTTACCCAATCTTCATGAACCATTACCTTACCATCCCAGTCAAATTCTAATACTTCAGCTAAAAGTAGCCAACTTCTTGAGCTATAAAGATCGAGGCTTCTAGTCAGATCGTAAAGTTCTGGACTTAAATCTTGCGGGAAGCCACGAATAGAATCAATAAAATCAAATAGTTGGCTATCCATTGTCCCCCCTGGCGGGTTTCTCATGTCAGCAAGAATCGCAAATAATCTATAATTTCGCCTACCGTAATAAATCTCGTGCTCTTGGGAATTTTCATCGAGTTCTGTCAAGAGATGCCAAGTAGGGGCACGATGGATCGTGCCCCTACTTTCGATTTCCACATACATAGAAATATCAGTACCCATAAAACTCGTCTTCTATTTATTGGAGCGATCTCAAATATTGACAGCAAGCTTGGGCAATTTGCCACTCTTCTTGGGTATGAATTACTAGCAATCTAACTTGAGATCGATCGGTAGCTAAATCGCCATCTGACGGAGTTGGTAAGTTATTTAACGTCGGATCGATTTCTACACCTAGGAAGGCTAATTTTGCGGCAACAGCGGCGCGAATTCCGGCATGATTCTCTCCCACTCCGGCAGTAAAAACTAACGCATCTACACCACCTAAATTAGGTAATAGAGAGGCGATTTTAGCTGCCAATCGATCGATATAAATATCTAAAGCTAACTTCGCTCTAGTATTGCCCAATTCGATCGCTTTATCGATTTCCCGCACATCGTTAGATACGCCCGAAACGCCTAATAATCCCGACTCAGAATTTAAAATCCGATCGAGTTCCTCAACAGTATATTCCCCTTGCCGTAATAAATGCAGAATGATACCTGGATCGATCGAACCGCAGCGCGTACCCATCATTAAACCATCAAGCGGTGTAAAGCCCATCGTCGTATCGATACATCGCCCAAATTCGATCGCCGCTAGCGAACAACCATTCCCCAAATGACAACTAATTAAGCGCAATTGGGCGAGATCTTTCCCTAATAATTCCGCTGCACGTTGGGCACAATATTGATGGCTAATCCCGTGAAAACCATATTTTCTGATCCCCTGCTCTAACCATCGAGTGGGAACTGGATATACATAAGCAACTTCTGGTAAATTACCATGAAAAGCTGTATCGAATACTGCTATTTGGGGTAAATTAGCTGGTAGTGATTCGATTGCAATAATCCCCATCAGATTTGCTGGATTATGGAGCGGTGCAAATATTGATAGTCGATCGATTTCTGCCTTCACTTCAGGATTAATTAGTGTCGGCTGAATGTATTTATCGCCGCCATGTACCACTCGATGCCCGACTATATCAATTTCTCCAATCCCGTTAATAACCTGAGTTTTGCCACTCCAGAGCAGACTTAATAGATATTCAATATCCACCGATCTAGTAGTTCCAGATCGCTCTTCTCTCACCGATACTGTGTTTGATGTCGGCTCGGCTGAATCGCCTAGCTTTTGGATTTTTAATACTGCGTTTTTACTAGACTTCCAATCGATTTGCCCTGTCCATAATCGTACTAATGAACTTGAGGTCGAAAGCTCTCCATTTAATCGATACAAACTCGATTTAAAACTACTCGACCCAGCATTTAAAACTAAGATATTCATTAGCTCGACTGATGATTATTTGGACTATTCTTTCGATCGGATTAAAATTTATCGATTTGTCTGGCTGAGAGGGTGTCTGAAAAGTTATTTTTAATACGCATACCCTAGAAGACCCCCCCAACCCCCCCTTGCCAAGGGGTAGCTCTTACTCCCTCCCCTTGGCAAGGGGAGGGCTGGGGTGGGGTAAACAACCTACGGTATATCCCCGACTTCTCCAAGAAGTCGGGGATATACCGTCACCAGGAGTAATATTTGGTGCTGAATATTAAGCCAGCTTTTTCCACCGCCAATTCAGAACTTCTGGTAAATCGGTACCGTGGGTATAGGCATATTCACGACATTCGATCTGACGATTTTTCAGTTGTTCTTTGATATGTGCCCCAGCTACTTGTAATTTGGGCACCCGATCGATCGCATCAATGGCAATAGTATACCGATCGATTTGATTGTTCATGGCTAATTCAAAGGGCGTATTAATATTCCCTTTTTCTTTATAACCCCGAACGTGGAGATTAGGATGATTTGTCCGACGATAGGCTAGACGGTGAATCAACCAGGGATAACCATGAAAATTGAAGATAATCGGTTTGTCGATCGTAAATAAACTATCAAAATCCCGATCGGTTAAACCATTGGGATATTCTAGTCGTGGTTGCAGGGCGAGCAGATCGACAACATTAATAAACCGAATCTTCAGATCGGGAAATGCGTCGTGTAAAATTTCTGTAGCAGCGAGAGCTTCTTGGGTGGGCACATCGCCAGCACAGGCAATTACCACATCCGGTTCGACACCACGATCTGTACTCGCCCACTCCCAAATGCCAACCCCTTTAGTACAATGGGTGATGGCTTCATCCATAGTCAAATACTGAAGATGGGGTTGTTTATCCGAAACGATGACATTAATCCGATCGGTACTTTTGAAACAATGATCGGCAACCGACAGTAAACAATTTACATCAGGCGGTAAATAAATCCGCACCACCTCCATACTCTTATTCGCAACTAAACCCAGAAAGCCAGGATCTTGATGGGTAAACCCATTATGATCTTGTCGCCAGACTGTCGAAGTAATTAAGAGATTCAGAGACGGAACTTCTGCCCGCCATGACAAATGACGCGACATTTCCAACCATTTAGCATGTTGGTTGAACATCGAATCGATGACGTGGACAAATGCCTCGTAGGTCGATAATAATCCATGTCGGCCCGTTAATAAATAGCCCTCTAGCCAGCCCTCTAGAGTATGTTCGCTCAACATCTCCATCACGCGCCCCTCTAGAGCCATCTCGCTCCCATCTGCATCTTCGGGTAAGTATGAACCCCACCAGACCTTCTTAGTGACTTCATACACCGCATGAAGTTGATTAGAAGCCGTCTCATCTGGGCCAAATAAGCGGAAATTATCGGGATTAGTTTGGATGATATCTCGGATCAATACACCCAAGGGATAAGTATTCGATACTTCGATCGTTCCTGGTACTTTTACATCGATCCCATACTGGCGGAAATCGGGCAGGCGAAGGGACTTGCGGAGTAAACCACCATTGGCGTGGGGATTGCTACCCATCCGTTTAGCCCCTTGTGGGGCAAGCGAGCGAAATTCCGATCGCAATTTACCATGCTCGTCGAATAATTCCTCTGGGCGGTAACTTTCCAACCAATCCACCAACATTTGGAGTTGTTCGGGATCGTGCTTGGCTTTCTTGAGCGGGACTTGGTGCGATCGCCAGGAACCCTCAACTTGATGCCCATCGATGGATTTTGGCCCCGTCCACCCCTTGGGAGAGCGGAAAACGATGACTGGATACATGAGGCGACCAGTCTCTCCCTGCTCGCGAGCGCGGATCTGGAAGGCACGAATAGATTCGATACAGCGATCGAGTGTTGTCGCCATTGCTTCGTGCATGGTGTCATAGTCATCCCCTTCCACAAAATAAGGAGTGTAACCATAACCCACCAATAAGCTCTCCAATTCCCGATGACTAATCCGCGCTAAGATCGACGGGTTATTAATCTTGTAACCATTCAGGTGGAGAATCGGCAATACCGCCCCATCCCGACGAGGATCGAGAAACTTATTGGAATGCCAAGCGGTGGCTAGTGGCCCAGTTTCGGCTTCGCCATCGCCGACGACAACAAAGCTAATTAGGTCGGGATTGTCGAATACCGTACCGTAGGCGTGGGAGAGACTATAACCCAGTTCGCCCCCTTCATGAATCGAGCCAGGGGTTTCGGGAGTACAGTGGCTACCAATCCCCCCAGGAAAGGAAAACTGGCGGAAAAAAGCGCGCATTCCCTCCAAATCTTCAGATTTATCGCTGTAAATTTCCGAGTAGCTGCCTTCTAAATATACTGGAGCCAAGACTCCTGGCGCACCATGTCCGGGGCCAGCCAGATAGATGGCATTGAGATCGAATTTATTGATGACGCGGTTGATATGGGTGTAGAGGAAGCTCAATCCGGGGCTAGTCCCCCAGTGTCCCAAGAGGCGATTTTTGATGTGTTCTGGTTTGAGCGGTTCGCGCAACAGGGGATTGTCTTGTAGATAAATCATCCCAGCGGCGAGGTAGTTGCACGCCCGCCAAAAACCGTGGAGTTGATGTAGCTCTGTAGGGGTGAGAGTAGTCATGTTGGTATTTTTAAAACTCAGAGGACTGGAAAGGTTCTGGATCGTTCGTGTTTCCGGTTCGGGAAACTGTTCTTTTCACTTGTGAAGAGGATCTTTGAAGATTCCATCGCGGGTTATTACCCATGAATTATCTCAACAGCCAGTGTCTTGACAGACAACGTTGCGTTTTTACATTATCACCATATACTTTTTCTAGCTAGATCGCCGTAAATTTGTATACATATACAAGGATTTAGTTATTTTATGGCAAATCCGATGTGCTCTTTGATTCATTCTTTCTTTCTGGACATTGGTGGAATCTTGCCGTCCTTTGTAGCGTCGGCTTTGCCGAATCGAGTCAAATTCTCATCAGAATTTAACACAGAACAAGCGTTTGAATCTCCATCCTCACAACTCAATTATTAATTAATTCAAGAGTACGATCGGACGGTATAGTTTGTTACCTTGTCACGACTATTTTATACTCGAAAGCTAAATTGTCGTTCGACTCCGTGCCATTGTTGCAAACAATCCGGCTCTTTCGAGATCTCGATTTAGTTTTTCCTAGCACTTGCTAAATCAGACTAGATCGATCGAAGAACTGTCATTTAAAAATGTACCCCAATGGTTAGGATCGTACTGATTGAATCTGCGCGATCGCCTAGCATCTGCGGAGCCGAATGGTAAGAGCAGCACTGTAGAATTAGATTCGAGCAAAAGTCAACTAGCTGCGGCATCAGGTACTATTTCAGCAACTCTTTCTAGAGTATTTTATCGAGTCACCCCTTCAGGGATGATTAGCATTAATGGTTCACAAATTGAGGTTTTGGATCGCGATCGGTTTCGATCTTGTTGGGGGATTATTTCCGCTCGAAAAGCCCGTATTCAAATTGTTAGCAATTCCGGCGACGCGATCGAATCTCTTTGATGTCGGCTGTTGACACTCCCCCCATTCGGTTCGGTTTCGCATTCGCTCACTCTCACCACTGGGCGGGTGACCCGACCAGATGAAAATAGGGGGATTCTTCTCTCAGCGAGCCAACTTACCCAAACAGGTTTTCACCAACGAGGATAGAGGTCGATTCTCCAGAAGCGTTACCAGTGTCTGCTTGGGTCTTTGCCATGTCTGGGGAACCCAAGACATGGCAAGACTCCACTAGCACTGAGGTTAAGGCTTGCCCAGCCTTACCCAATCCTGAGTTAAGGATATTTATACCAGCGTTGTGGTCACGGTCTAACTTACAGCCACATTGACAAACATGGGTGCGGGTAGACAGAGACTTCTTCACAATTACGCCACAGCTAGAACATTGTTGGGACGTGTAGGCAGGACTAACAGGGATAGTTATACGTCCAAAAATCCTTCCAAAATACTCTAGCCAAACTCTAAATTGATACCATCCAGCGTCGTTAATTGACTTCGCCAGACAATGATTTTTAACCATGTTCTTAATCCGCAAATCTTCATAGACGATGACATCGTTAGATGCAGCTACGCACCGCGCCAACTTAACAGCGTGGTCTTTACGTTGTCTACTTATTTTGAGGTGAACTCTAGCTAATTTGACTCTAGCCTTACGTCGATTACTAGAGCCTTTTACTTTGCGAGAAACTAGTCTTTGCGACCGCTTCATCTTCTTTTCGCCAGTCCGATAGAACCGAGGATTCTCAACCTTGTTACCCAGTGAGTCAGTGTAAAAGCTTTCCAACCCAACATCTAAACCAATGGTTCGATGTGTTGGTTCGATTACTTCTTCACGGGTCACTTGGACGCAGAATTGAACGTAGTAGCCCGAAGCGCGTTTTACCAGTCTCACACGCTTAATCTGGTCTGGTTGATAGAAGTTCAGGTCACGAGTACCTTTCATCTTCAGTCTACCAATGCCATTTTTATCGGTGAAGGTGATGGATTTACGATCGTCTGCAAGCTTCCAAGATTGAGTTTTATACTCAATCGAGCGGTTATCTTTCTGGAATTGAGGGAACCCCTTTTTGCCAGCTACTTTCTTCTTGCAGTTATCAAAAAATCGCGATATAGCTGCCCATGCTCGTTCGGCTGATGCCTGTCTAGACATCGCATTGAGTTTATTCGCAAACGGAAATTCTTTGGCTAGTACAGCACTATATTTACTCAGATCGTACTTATTAGTCTTTGGATTATCCATCCACAAACGAATACATTTATTCCGAATGAACTGCACTGTCCGAATAGCCTCTTCTATGGCTATAAATTGCTGAGACTTTCCGTAAGCTTTAAATTCAAAAACAAGCATGATTCGACCTTATCACGATATTTATATTCTAGTACAGTCAGCGTATAATATCAAGGAAGTTCTTGGTAAAGCTTGGGCGAAAGGCGGTAGGCGTTCTGGTCGGGTCACCCGCCCAGTGATAAATAAAGCGAATGTCGCTTTTCCACCCCGCTCTGAAGAGACGGGGCTATCAAGCATCCCGCCCTCTTCTGGTATGACATGGTAGCCGCTGCGATATCTCGATCGAGTGAGTACAAACACTGCTCCATAATTCGCAATAACCGACCCAGATAAGGTGAAGATGTCTCTCAGTATTGTTCCTAGCTGTAGTTAAAGATTTCAGCACCGCCGAGGCATGGGAAGAAGCATTGCCGATGAGTCAACGCAAGTGGGATGATGCGATCGCTTGCTACGAGCAAGATTTAGAGACTAAACGCCAACTGGGAGATCGCCACGGCGTAGGTTGAGGTAGGGGCTAGGGTGTATCGTGCCCCAGTCCGAGAGGGCACGATACACCCAAGCCCCAACATTCGATCGTTCAAAAAAAACACGTGCCACAGACGCGGATTATTCAGAATATATGTTGCAAAACCC
>JANOPX010000302.1:0-8423 GCA_031422115.1 Chamaesiphon sp. VAR_4_metabat_408
TAATAAGTAATAAGTAATAAGTAATAAGTAATAAGTAATAAGTAATAAGTAATAAGTAATAAGTAATAAGTAATAAGTAATAAGTAATAAGTAATAAGTAATAAGTAATAAGTAATAAGTAATAAGTAATAAGTAACGTGAGTTTGGGACAATTAAGATTGGTTTGCTTCGCTCGAACACCGCCCTGAACTATAAGTGTCTCGTTCCGAGAGGCTTCGCCAACGGGCTACTAGCAAAAGTTCTCTGAAGAGAACTGCTAAATTACTTATGGCGATCCTATTCGATCGTCTAGGTTTTTCTAGTTAATTCTTTGCGTCCTCTGCGCCTTTGCGGTTAAAAAAATCTTGAAAATTATTTAGGATTGCTATAGTTCATTTTAATGAACTTTTGCTTTTAGTCCCTGATTGGTGCGCTGTCTTGTCGTTGTCTTGACGCACACAACCTGGAGGTTTCCTCCAGGTCGTTGGCGAAGCCTTCCCGTTCGCGTAGCGTCGCCTTTGGCGAAGGGAGTTGCGTCGCTTTTTTAGATCTCCTGTCGGAAAGGCTCTTACCTAACGGTAGGCTACGCCAACGGTTACGGGGGGAACCCTAGACATAAAAACGCCGCTAAACCGTCGGGGAACAAAGGACGGTACGCGCATCCGCAAATTCATTTGTTCGCGGAGCGTCTGCCTGTACCTGACGGTAGGCTGTCGCCAACGCAGAGGGCGGTACTCGATCGAAGCTAGGATTCATTAGGCAGGGATTTAAACCCTTGTTACTCGGTCAGAAGTTGTTAAAATAAAAGAGCGATCGAAAGTCTTAATTTTCAAGGATAAAATATCGTGAAACATGTCGTCAGTTTAACTATACTCTTAGCAGTTGGCTCGCTCTTCACTCTGCCAGACTCTGCTAGTGCAGTGGATGTAATCGAGACGGGCGGTTATTCTTCGACGACCACAACGATCGATAACTATCCCCGCAATGACTCTTTTTATGGCAGTGGTAATAACTACGATCGCAATCGTCGAGATCGTCGTCAACCACAGGTGATTATTATCCAGCAAAATAACGGTTATTATCCTAGCAGCAATCGATCGAATTGCAGTACGACAATTATCGGTAGCCCAATTCCTAGTCCGATTCCGCTCGATCGATCTACTGGGCAACCATGCCGTTAATGAGGGGTAAGGGGTGAGGGAAAAACCAATATTCAAAGGCGTACCCTGAGCGATTACTAGTTCATGCCCTCGCTAAAAAACTATAACTAGCAACTTGGGTTAATTAAGAATCGACTTTTCGTTCTACCACCAATGTCAAGCTAATCCATTCACCCTTGGCATCATAAATCCGAATCAGCCGCTGACGTAAATCTGGTGCCAATAACCAGCCAACTTCCAGGATAAATGGTTGACGCGGGATAATTTGAATTGGACAAGTAGCTGAAGCTCCATCGGATAACATTAATACTCGAACGATCGAATCACCCTGGGTAAATGTAATTAGATTATCCCTAATTATGCCAGTAGATTTAATCTGTCTTCCATCAAAAGATAACTCTTGTACCAACTCGTCTGGATTGCCCAAAGATAATTGGAGTTGGCTATTATAAGTAGTTGGGTTTCGCAAATCTGCATAGATAGTAGTCGTCTCACCATGCCACGTACCTAATAATTGGTCGATCGATAATTGAGGACGCTCGGCAGTTTGACTAGTTAGCAAACGTTCGCGAATGAGAGTTAATGTGTCGATTTTACTATCTCGATCGTACAATTGAACGAGGCGCAATCGTCTGTCTCGATCGATTAAACCAAATTCCGCGCCAAACTGCGAATATGGTGCCCACTGCATCGAACCCTGGGAAAAAGCTCCATTGTCATGAAACAATACCCCTCTACCCAAAGAGTCGTATTCGAGCACTAATTCCGTAGGTTGATTAGCTTCATACTTCGTCACTACCTGACGCATAGTTCGATTTTCATTAGTACCAGTCAGACTAACGATCGATCGTACATCCGCCAATACTTCACCCGCTGGCGACAGTCGTGTAAACGAACCATGCCACTCACCCACATTTTTGAATAAAGCTGCCCATTGACTCGACACGATGTAAACCTTAATTTTTTAGCTAGTCAACTTCCAATTTTATCCGACCTGTTAAGATAAATATAGATTGCCATCCCTCACCCCCTCTTCTGTACCGATCGATCCATGCTGACATCAATCCTCGTCGAAAAGAAAAAGTTAGCCAAGCCACCCCTAAAGATTCACCAGCTCGGAGATCGGGTACTGCGCCAAGCCGCCAAACGGATTGGTACTGTCGATGAAGGACTGCGCCAAACGATCGTCGCCATGCTCCAAACGATGTACAGTTCTGATGGGATTGGTTTGGCTGCACCACAAGTAGGCATTCACAAACAGTTAGTTGTGATCGACTGTGAATTTGAAGATCCAACCGCGCCACCCTTGGTACTGATCAATCCCAAGATCGAAAGCTATGGAAAAACCCTCTGCAAAGACCAAGAAGGCTGCTTGAGCATCCCTGGAGTCTATTTGGATGTAGAACGCCCTGAATCGATCGAACTGTCCTACAAGGACGAATTTGGTCGCCCGCGCAAGCTCAAAACCGACGGACTTTTAGCCAGAGCAATTCAACATGAAATGGATCACCTCAGTGGTGTATTATTTGTCGATCGAGTCGAAAATGAACTCGCTCTAGCCGAAGAACTCAAACAACAAGGCTTCTCGCTTCAACACGTCCAACATATCAAGAAAGGAGCCTAGAATCTGATGTATACGCCCAAAACTGGTTTATGTTTGCTTGGTGCTTCGATTTCGGCAATCGCCGCTGTCGGTTCGATTTTTGAGATTAGTTCCGGGGTACCAGAGTGGGGTATGGCGGCGACTGTGGCTATTCTTATCGCTAGTATTCCTTTGACGGCAGTGTTATTTATGACGGCGGTGAAGAGTGCGAGTTAGTTGGGAGTACCTTGTTGAGGTGACTATTTGTACTCAGCGGAACGGTAAATGATAAATACTTGTGGGTTGCGATTCTTGCTGGTGAGGACAGAACAAAGGAGTCTGGGGGTTCCGACCCCCAGACCCCCCGTCGGTTGGGGGAGTGTCCCCCCCCCGTTGGCGTAGCCTCTGCCTTAGCAGAACCCCCCCTCAAAGGGTTTGGTTTGAGACGGTAGGGTTGCTGATACCAGCCTGCTTTGTTGGTTTGTGGGAGGAAGAGATCCTTTCATTCAATACAGTTCGGTTAAGCTGAGAATCTACTCTGTACTGCAAACGGCTAAAGACTGAACTTTGCGAATCGATTAGCTATGAGACAGATCCCCGACTTCTTGGAGAAGTCGGGGATCTACCGTAATTCTAGAAAGTCCAGTTTCTAAGCATTTTTAGTATAATATCAGTCCGCGAAGGCGGACTTTGCATCACTAGCCGCGACTTCAGTCGCAGGCTAACCGAACCGTGTTGGGGGTGTTTGGAGTTGGGGTTAGATACTAGTCTGATTTATGCTGCCCCGTACTACTCACCTAGATTTTTTCTCGTGTTTTGAAGCAGGGCATAGATTTCATGGTCTACAAATCGATCGTACAGCCACTCAGCATCTCTTGCCCTGCCTTCATGGGTGAAACCAAGTCTTTCAGGAACAGCTCGGCTACGGCTGTTTTCGGTGGCACAGGCGATGACTAGGCGGTTGAGTTTGAGGGTGTCGAAGGCGTAATCGATGAGGGTTTGGCAAGAGCGTGTCATTATTCCTTTACCCTGATGGGTTGCGGCGAGCCAATAGCCGATATAACCGATGCGATTTTGCCAGTCGATCCAATTAAAGCCGATGGTACCAACAATCTCCCCATCATAACAAATAGCAGCTACAAAACCTCGGTTATCATCAACTTGCCAGATGGTAGATCGGATAAAGCTTCTGGTATCATTAATCTGATGAATTGAATCTACCCAGGGTAGCCATTGTCGCAACCGATCTCGATCTGCATTGGTGAGTGCAAACAACTCTTCATCATCAGAAATTTTTAATAGGCGTAGTTCGTGCAGTTCGTTAACTTTACAGTAAAACATCGATAGTTATGTGATTCGGGTTGCCAATCCATATGTCGATATTATCTCACATCATCAAGTCGAAATATCAATCGGCGATACCAACAATTGCAAGTCCAAACGGTATCGATTAGGATAGAGAGGCTATCGCGAGTTATTTAGATGGATGAGGATCTGAAGTCTTGGTACAAAACGTTGGAATTAGAGCCTGGCGCTTCACTCGAAGACATCAACCAGGCGTATAAAGATTTGGCTTTGGTTTGGCATCCCGATAGGTTGCCCCAAGATAGTCCTCGGTTGCAAGAAAAAGCCCAAGCAAAACTCAAAGAAATTAATAATGCTCGCGACAGGTTGCGGGAAAATAGAGCGCAGCAGTCTACAAAAAGCGATCGCTATAACCATCATAGTCCACCTGCGCGATCGCAACCCACTCGCAATCCAGAATCTTCACAAGCTCAACAACCACGAAGATCTGCACCAACACGAGAACCTCAATCTGCGCCAAAACAAACTTCAACATCCAACCAGCATCAATCAAAAACACCCGCTCAACGTCCAGATTTAAGTGGTGTAGATTGGAGTGGTACAGATCTCAAAGAGCGCGACTTTTCTAGCCGAAATCTCACCAACGCCAATCTCAGTAATACCAATCTCCAAGATTCTTTTTTACACCGTACTAATTTACATGGTGCCAACCTCTTCAAAGCCAATCTATTTCGCGCCAACTTATTTCAGGCGAATCTCAGCAATGCCAATTTGTGCGAAGCAAATTTGGTTGGTGCAGATCTCAGTGGCGCAGATCTCAGTGGTGCAGATTTGACTGGAGCTAGAGTTAGAGTACGCGGCAAAATGACTGTTAGATTAATGGGTGCAAATCTTACAGGTACGATTATGCCAGATGGTAATATTCATGGGAGTTAATCTGAGGGAAATCAGGTTAGAGGATCCCAGATTCTAGTTGTTCTAGATAGATAAATTCTGGCGACTTTACCCTGATATCGTTTCAATGTCTCAAGGTCGAATCATAACATATCTAACTTATTTTAAAATGTACAAATATATTCTAATACTGGGCATTTTTGTTGAGCGATCTTATTATCACTAAGTGTAAGGTTGCTTAAATTACTCAAGCCTGCTAATGACTTGGTATCGGTGATTTGATTACCATGAAGACTGAGATAAGTCAGTTTCACTAATCCGGCTAGCGGTTTGACATCACTGATTTTATTTTTGGCAAGAGCAAGATAAGTTAAATTAATCAATCCAGCTAGTGGTTTGATGTCACTAATTTGATTACCTATTAAATCTAGGCTAGTGAGATTAGTCAAGCTAGCTAGTGGTTCGATATTGGTGATTTTATCATGGTAAAGATCTAGACTACTGAGATTACTAAGTTTGGAATCACCTAATTTACAGTCCTGAGTATCAACTTCTTTTAGCAAAAGATCGATTGTAAGTTTTGTTTCTGCTGGGAGGGATTCTTTTTCGTTACACCACTGGGTAAAGCTTTTAGAAACTGGTTGTAAAGATGACGGTACTTTAGTAGGTGATGAAACAGAATTACAACTTACAAGTTGCGATAATAATCCTATTTCGATCGCGATTACAAAAATTCGTCTCATTTGAGTATATATTTTAGATAGTAAGATTTAGAGTAGAGTATCGTTCATCAATTTTGAGATCGATGAAGATACTCTTACTATCCTAGTATGCCCACCCAGACTTTGAAACTCACGATCGGATCGAACTATGTATGAATTAATACCAGCTATCTAACTTATTTAAGGAGTATGATATCTGGTATATTTATGCTTATCTACCCTGGATTATTACGGTACCAATCGATGGTATTTTTGAGACCTTTCTCGATCGCTACTTCTGCTTCAAAGCCAAAGTATTCTTTCGCTCTTTGAGTATCCAAACAACGACGGGGTTGTCCGTTGGGCTTGTCAGTTTGCCAGACAAGTTTGCCCTCGTACCCCATCAATTTACAGATGAGCGTAATCAAATCTTTAATCGTAATCTCATAGTTGGTACCCAAGTTAACTGGCTCTAAACCATCATAACTGGTAGCAGCGATCGCAATCCCTCTGGCGGCATCATCTACATAGATAAACTCGCGACTAGGGCTACCATCACCCCAAACTGGAATTTCTTTGTCTCCATTGACTTGAGCTTCATGTACTTTCCTAATTAGGGCGGGAATTACATGAGAACTTTCGGGTTTAAAATTATCAGCAGGGCCGTATAAATTTACTGGTAATAGATAGATACCATTAAATCCATATTGCTGACGATAGGATTGCAATTGCACCAAGAGAGCTTTTTTTGCTACACCATAGGGTGCATTTGTTTCTTCAGGATAACCATTCCAAATATCCTCTTCTTTAAACGGAACGGGTGTAAATTTGGGATAGGCACAAATCGTACCGACGCAGACAAATTTCGCTACCTTAGCTTGATAAGCTGCATGGATGAGTTGAGTTCCCATCATCAAATTATCATAGAACAATTCGGCTGGTTTAATTTGATTCAAACCAATTCCGCCAACGTGAGCGGCGAGGTGAACGATCAGATCTTGGTTTTCAACTGCTTTGTGACAATTTTCTAATACACGCAAATCGCAATCTGCCGATCGAGGTATACTAATATTAGCGGCTTTTGCGCCTCGATCGCACAATTGAGCGATTACTTGTTGTCCGAGAAAACCAGCACCACCTGTAACGAGAATCCGTTTGTTAGCTAAATCGATATCTGTCATATTTATGAGGGTAAGCGATATATTAATATATTTACGATCGAGTGGAGGTTGGTTGCTACTGCTCTACCCAACCTCCATTCATGTTAACTAATCGTGCATTGTTGCCATGGCTTGACGGACGATCGCCACATCTGGTAGTGTCTCTTCACCTGCATAGTTGGGTGATTTAATGCCCAAGGCATGAAGATCGGTATCTACCATGAGATGAACTAATTCAGTGAAACTAACCGATGGTTTCCAGCCGAGTTTAGTTTTAGCTTTGGTAGGATCGCCGATGAGTAATTCTACTTCAGCAGGGCGCAAGTAGCGAGGGTCAAATTCGACGAAATTGTTCCAGTCGAGATTGACATACTCGAAGGCAATCGTGAGAAATTCTTTGATTGAATAAGTTTCGCCAGTCGCAATCACATAATCATCGGGGTGCTCTTGTTGGAGCATCAACCACATGGCGACAACATAGTCTTTGGCATATCCCCAATCACGTTTTGAGTCGAGATTACCCAAGAATAGTTTATCTTGTTGTTTCGCCATGATGCGGGCGATCGCACGAGTAATTTTGCGCGTAACAAAGGTTTCACCACGGCGAGGCGATTCGTGGTTGAATAAAATCCCATTACAGCCGAAGATATTATAAGATTCCCGATAGTTGACGGTTTGCCAGTGGGCGAATAATTTACCGCAAGCGTAGGGGCTACGGGGGTAGAAGGGGGTTGTTTCTGACTGAGGGACTTCTTGTACCAAACCGTACATTTCGGAGGATCCAGCCTGATAATAGCGGACTTGGAGTTTGGTACGCAGTTCGTAGTCGCGGATGGCTTCTAGCAGCCGGAGCGCACCCATCGCGACGATATCTACGGTATACTCAGGAGCATCGAAACTTACTCGGACGTGGGATTGTGCGCCTAAGTTGTAAACTTCGTGGGGTTTGGTGAGTTCTAGTAGACGGCGAAGGGTGACACCATCAGCCAAGTCACCATAGTGAAGGAAAAGTTTCGCCCCAGGTGTATGGGGATCTTGGTACAAATGATCGATTCGATCGGTATTGAAGGTTGATGTCCGACGAATGACTCCATGAACTTCATAACCTTTGGAGAGCAGTAGTTCCGCAAGGTAGGAGCCATCTTGCCCGGTGATGCCCGTGATTAATGCACGTTTTGATTCTGTCATTACTAATTTCTGGGAGACATGGGGATGTCAAATAGTCTTTGAGACAATATTCGACCAACATCATTATGCCCTGAAGCGATCTCTAATTAACAGATATGTATTACCCACATCCAATGCTAGTATAAATTTTTACTTTGCTGCTAGTCATAGACTACCCCTGTTATGGTGACTATTTGTAATAAGCAAAAGCGGCAAATGGAAAATACTTGTGGGTGGGGATTGTTGCTAGTGACGACAAAACCCGGATCGGGGGGGTCCGACCCCCCGACCCCCCGGCGGGTGGGGGGAGGGGGCCCCGCCGTGGGGGGGGGGGGGGGGGGGGCGGGCGGCGCCCGCGGCGCGGGGGGGGGTGGGGGGGGGGGGGGGGGGGGGGGGGGGGGGGGGGGGCGGGGCGCGGGCGCCGCCGCCCCCGCGCGGCCGCCGCGCCTCGCCCCCCCCCCCCCCCCCCCCCCCC
>JANOPX010000303.1:0-4730 GCA_031422115.1 Chamaesiphon sp. VAR_4_metabat_408
GCCTGAGCAATCTCGATTTCCGCTGCTCACCAATACCCTAATCCTGGAAATCCTCAAAATCCTAAGCCAGACAGTTGTTAAATAAACCACTATCTTCACAATCCCGAAAATATTCTCAGAACTATCTAAATAGCGCCACAACCTATTTGTTATATAATGTTGGAGTGATTTATCATCAACGCAGCCAAAGGCGGCTTTGAACCCATTATTGGAGCATCGTTTATGAGCACTAGTTATGATGACGACAACATTCGAGTTCTGGAGGGACTAGAAGCTGTCCGGGTCCGACCAGGGATGTATATTGGGAATACTTCGGCGACGGGACTCCATCATTTAGTATATGAGGTTGCGGACAACTCGATCGATGAAGCTTTGGCTGGTCATTGCAAAAATATCGATATCTCCATTAATGCCAATGGTTCGATTACCGTAGTCGATGATGGACGGGGGATTCCAGCGGGGATTAATCCGCAGACGGGGAAGTCTACCATTGAGACAGTTTTGACGGTGCTCCATGCGGGTGGTAAGTTTGGTGACGGTGGTTATACTGTCTCTGGGGGACTGCATGGAGTCGGGATTTCGGTAGTCAATGCGCTATCGGCTCAGGTTGAGGTGAAGGTATGGCGGAATCAGAAGATTCATACCCAGAGATTTGAGAAAGGCGTTGCTGTATCGGGATTGGAAGTCGTACCAAGCCCAGAAGATCGCACGGGAACGACAGTCACATTTTTACCCGATACAGAGATTTTCAAAGAAGGAATTGTCTTTGATTTTGATACCCTCGCAAATCGGTTTAGAGAGTTGGGTTATCTGAATGCAGGTATTCGGATTACGTTTACCGATTATCGGTTGGATGTATTGGGGACGACAGAACCCAAGGTAGAGGTTTATTATTATGAGGGTGGTATTAAAGAGTATGTCTCTTATATTAATGCTGATAAACAGCCGCTCCATGAGGAAGTAATTTACATCCAAAGTGAGAAGAATAAGGTTCAAGTAGAAGTCGCTCTTCAGTGGTGTGTCGATGCTTATAGCGACAACGTATTGGGGTTTGCGAATAATATTCGGACAAATGAAGGCGGGACACATTTGGATGGGTTGAAAGTGGTATTGACTCGTACCATGAATGCTGTCGCCCGCAAACGAAATAAACTCAAAGAAGGCGACTCGAATCTGGGTGGTGAAAACATCCGTGAAGGTTTAACTGCGATCGTATCTGTGAAGGTACCCAATCCTGAATTTGAAGGACAAACTAAGACTAAATTAGGTAATAGTGAAGTTCGGGGGATTGTAGACTCGATCGTCTCGGAAGCATTGACCGAATATCTAGAGTTTCGCCCTCAGATTGCCGATGCTATTTTAGAGAAAGCTATTCAAGCATTTAATGCAGCAGAAGCAGCACGAAGAGCGCGGGAATTAGTCCGTCGGAAGTCAGTATTAGAATCCTCAACTTTACCTGGTAAGCTGGCTGATTGTAGCTCCAAAGATCCGAGCGAATCAGAAATATTTATCGTGGAAGGAGATTCTGCGGGGGGCTGTTTTGCTGGTGATACTCTAGTATCCTTAGCTGATGGACGTAATATCAGTTTCAAAGAAATTGTCCAAGAACAGCAGGCTGGAAAAGAGCATTTCTGTTATACCATTCGTCACGATGGTACTGTTGGCATCGAACGCATTTTACATCCTCGAATTACCAAACATCAAGCTCAGGTAATTAAGGTGACATTGGATAATGGAGAGCAAATTATTTGTACTCCAGATCATCGCTTTATGTTGCGTGATGGTAGCTATAAACCTGCCGAAGAGTTAACCTCTGCTGATTCGCTGATGCCTCTGTATCGCAAACTTTCCAACAAACAAGAGCCAAACATTACCATTGATGGCTATGAAATGGTTTGGAATCCTAAATCAGATTCTTGGTTGTTTACACACATGTTGACTGCTTGGTACAATTGTTGTGAAGGAGTCGATCTAGAAAATGATGGTAGTCATCATTACTACCAGAAAACGATTAAAGTTCTCAAGGATATCGAACAAATTAATGGTTCGATCGATTTAGATGCTTATTATCAATATCGGGTTGAGACTCGCGACAAATCACTGTTGAAGTTTGAAACATTCTGCGATCGATACTTTGAAGGTTCGACAACAGAAGCATTAGCAGCAGTAGCAAACTATAATCATCGCATTGTTTCTGTAGAGTCGATCGATGAATGCTTTGATGTCTATGATATTGAAGTGCCTCACACGCATAACTTTGCTTTAGCTAGTGGTGTATTTGTCCATAATAGTGCCAAGCAAGGACGCGATCGACGTTTTCAAGCGATCTTACCGTTACGTGGTAAAATCCTAAACATTGAGAAAACTGAAGATTCTAAGATTTACAAAAATACGGAGATTCAGGCTCTCATTACTGCATTAGGTTTGGGCGTACGTGGTGAGGAATTTAATTCAAAACAGTTGCGTTATCACCGTATTTGTTTGATGACAGATGCCGACGTAGATGGTGCCCACATTCGGACGCTATTACTGACATTCTTCTATCGTTATCAACGGGCATTGATTGAAGAAGGTTATATCTACATTGCTTGTCCGCCACTGTACAAATTAGAACGGGGACGCAATCACTATTATTGTTATAGCGAACGCGAACTTCAGCGGAAGATTGCCGAATTCCCTGCTAATGCGAACTATACAATTCAGCGATTCAAAGGATTGGGAGAAATGATGCCGCAACAGTTGTGGGAAACTACAATGGATCGGGAAACTCGCACGCTCAAACGGGTAGAGATTCAAGATGCTGCTGAAGCCGATCGGATTTTTACGATTCTAATGGGCGACAGGGTTGCACCACGTCGTGAATTCATCGAAACCTATGGGCCAAAATTGGCTCTGATGGACTTGGATATTTAATCTCAATCAATACCTCCAACTTCGCCAAGAAGTCGGGGGTATTGGGCGGTGGATGTTGATTAGACTTCTGTGTCAAACTAAAACTCTAATCTTTTTCAGCTAGAATTCTGTCTATTCAGGGCGAGATCTACTACCATTTACGCTCCAAATCCTTGATAATGTAGATAGAGAAGATGTTTTATGGGAAATCCCGATCGATCTGATGCTATTGCAAGAACTAACACCGATTCTGAAAGAACTAAGTAAAGAACCGATTGCCTTTTGCAGCGGGTTTGTGTCTGGATTGCTACAATTGAATCTCACCGACGATCCTGTAAAAAGTTGGCTAGAGAAACAAGCAGGTTTTACTGCTACCCCTAGCAAAAAAGGGCCACAATCGATCGATATCGAATAACCTTAGTCTTAAAAATTACCCTAATTGTGCCCTAGATGGGGCTTAAAGTATGTCCCCGAACTTTTGAATAAGTGGGGATATATTTCTGTTGACGAAGCGGAAAATGGGACTCGAACCCACGACATTCACCTTGGGAAGGTGACGTTCTACCACTGAACTATTTCCGCGCACTATTTTCATTATCGCACAAATCGATCAAAATATCAACACTAAAGATCGCCCAATCGATAATCAGTCTATTCGACGATCGCAATCGCTTCCACCCTAGCGATATTCGTCACCGGATCGATGGTTGTAATCGCCCAGCGGAGGGGTTCGCCCCAATTGGCGATGTTTGACTCGATGAATTGATTTAGATTGGCTTGAGCCTGATTACTGAGGTCAATTTGGATGTCGATTGATTGAATCTTCATACTTTAGAAAGTTAGGGATAATAGAATATATATCCGACCTTCTGTACCTATGTCAAAATTTATCTCGATCTTATTCCCCAACTGGCTGAGTCGTTTGCTACTTATCGGTTGGATGTGGTTGTGTCTGGGGGGGATAAATTCTCCCGCATTAGCATTGGGTAACTATAGTCGGCTCGATATCAGAAACCAGGATTTTTCGGGGCAAGATTTGAGAGGCGGCGTATTTGTCTCGACAGAAATGCGCGGCGTGAATTTTAGTGGTGCCAATTTGACAAATGCGATGTTGACGATGGGCGTATTGCTCAAAGCAAATCTAACTGGTGCAAATCTAACTGGTGCATTACTCGACAGGGCTACTTTAGATGAAGCCAATCTTACCAATGCTATTTTAACCGAAGCAACTCTAAGTCGATCGCGTTTCTACGGTGCGACAATTACCGGAGCTGATTTTACCGATGCTATCATCGATCGCGCTCAAGCTAAACTGATGTGCGATCGAGCCGAAGGTGTAAATCCAACTACCGGAGTCGCTACACGAGATAGTTTGGGTTGTGATTGAGGCTTAGGGTTGACTTATATCCTGCCCCAGGATAAAGTATTAAATCTTCATTTCTTGGTTTGTCAGATGATGATATTCTCCGCGCAAATCCTAAATTTTAATCACTTATGACACAATACAATATCCCCGACTTATCCAATAAGTCGGGGATATTTAGTTGCGATTGATGATATCTTACTCGAAAACTGGTTGATTACTATTTGTTTTTTTATAAGTTCCCGCAGTCGTGATGATGTCAGCATTGAAATCACAAGTACCCTTTTGTTTGACAACTAAAGTTCCAGGCTTTGTGAATTTCTTCACGATCGAACATTGATCGCGGGGCATAGCTTCGGGAGTGGTTCGGCGTTCTCTGGGGTGGTACAGTCCATGCGCCAATCTCAAATCAACCGAGCCTCGGCACAAAACCGAGTAGCAGCGCAGCAGTCTTTGGCGGATCTCGACGCGATTG
>JANOPX010000304.1:0-8872 GCA_031422115.1 Chamaesiphon sp. VAR_4_metabat_408
CCCAGTCCCCCAGTCCCCCCCTCTCCCCGTCCACAACACACCACCGTCTGGTAAGTTAGATCTATGAACAGGTCAGGGAGAACAGCGATGGGGTTAATTGTCCAGAAATATGGAGGGACATCAGTTGGTTCCGCAGAGCGGATTCAGGCAGTCGCCGAGCGGATCGTCCGCACTGTAAAAGCGGGCAACGATTTAGTTGTAGTAGTTTCAGCGATGGGGAAAACCACCGATGGTTTAGTCAAACTCGCCACAGAGCTATCTAGCAATCCTTCCCGCCGGGAAATGGATATGCTCTTGGCGACAGGCGAGCAAATTACCATTGCTTTATTGAGCATCGCGCTAGAAGCATTAGGACAACCAGCGATTTCCCTGACTGGTGCTCAGGCTGGTATCTTGACAGAAGCAGAACATAGTCGAGCGCGGATTTTGGAGATCAAACCCGATCGAGTCCAACGGCATCTCCAAGAAGGTAAAGTAGTCGTTGTCGCAGGTTTTCAGGGAGCGAGTGATACAGTCGATCGAGATATCACTACCCTAGGCAGAGGTGGCTCCGATACCTCCGCAGTTGCCCTTGCAGCGGCTCTGAAGGCTACCGCCTGTGAAATTTATACAGATGTACCCGGAATACTGACAACCGACCCTAGAATCGTTCCTGAAGCCCAGCTACTCACCGAAATTACTGCCGACGAGATGCTAGAACTCGCCAGCTTGGGAGCGAAGGTACTGCATCCCCGCGCGGTAGAAATTGCCAGAAACTATGGTGTGCCCTTGGTAGTGCGATCGAGTTGGACGGATGAACCAGGAACTTGGGTAGTGTCGCCAGGATCGAAAGGTCGATCGCTCAAGGGTTTAGAAGTTGCGAGTCCCGTAGATGCGGTAGAATTTGCCTCATCCCAGGCGAAAGTAGCAATTGTGCGAGTACCCGATCGAGCCGGGATTGCAGGCAAATTATTCGCCGCAGTAGCTCTGCAAAATATCGATGTCAATCTAATCGTCCAATCGATTAACGAAGGCAATACAAATGATATTGCCTTTACCATCAATGAATCTCTCTCCAGTCGCGCTCAGGCAGTCGCTGAAGCCATCACTCCAGTACTCCATGACAATTTACACCCTAGCGATGCCGAAGTCCTCGTAGAGTCCGATATTGTCAAGGTGAGTATCGTCGGCGCAGGGATGATCGGACGACCTGGAGTAGCAGCTCAGATGTTCCAGACGCTGGCAACTGCGGGGATAAATATTCAGATGATTTCTACTTCGGAAATCAAGGTGAGTTGCGCGATCGGCCGTGAAGATGGCGATCGAGCGATCGCTGCACTCTGCCGGGAGTTTGATGTATCAATTTCTACCCCACATCGACCCGATGTTCAGCAGTCAAATGATTCACCGATTCGGGGGGTGGCTCTAGATGTTAATCAAGCCAGATTAGCCATCCGGCAAGTACCCGATCGACCCGGCATGGCAGCAGAATTATTTGGGATTTTGGCGACTCACAGTATTAGCGTAGATATGATTATCCAATCCCAACGTACTTATATCCTCAATGGGGTCGCCATGCGAGATATTGCCTGTACTGTCACCCAAGCTGATGGAGCTGATGCCAAGCGGATATTAGAGGCTGCTGCGGCGCAATTGGGCTATGGAGACGTGATGGTCGATGAAGCGATCGCCAAAGTGAGTATCGTCGGTGCAGGGATGATCGATACCCCTGGAGTCGCCGCAAAAATGTTCAATGCTCTAGCAGCAGCAGGCATTAATATCGAAATGATTGCCACTTCCGAGATCAAAATCAGTTGTGTAGTCGCTCAATCACAAGGCATCGCCGCCCTTAAAACCATTCATCAGGCATTTGGATTGGGTTGATTAAGTAATAAGTAATAAGTAATAAGTAATAAGTAATAAGTTAGTTTAGAAACAGGGAGGCGTTGCTGAATTGATGTATGAATTGCACCTGAAATTTAAGGTAGGGGCAATTCATGAATTGCCCCTACCTTAAATTTCAGGTGTTGCTTAAAAAGTAAATCATACTCAGATTCAGCAATGCCTTGAAACAGGGATTCAACCCCCATTTCAAAAACCCCGCATCCCACACACCAACAAAGCCTGCCGTACATTTACCCCACCGTCTCAAACAACCTATGCTCTGAGGGGGGGTCTGGGGGTCAGAACCCCCAGACTCCTTTGTTCTGTTAACACAAGAAATGCTAACGGATCTCTAAAGTTCTCTTAACACAAGCAATACCAGAATATCAAACAACCTCCTCTCGTTGACGCTCCAAAGCTTGACTACCCTCAACTACCCGCTCAAAAATATCGCAAAACTTCGTCACCCCAATCTTCACCGACATTTCTCGATCGTAAAAATCTTTACCCCGCCGACCCATCGATCGCAATTCATCAGGTGGTAGAGTAGCCAAAGATATGACCGCATCAGCGATCGATCGAGCATTTTCTGGATATGCGAGCACACCACAACGACCCTGTTCGATGACATTAGCAGCATCGCCTAATACTCCCATGACGATTGGTTTACCCATCGCCAGATAAGCTTGTACCTTTGAAGGCAAGTAAAACTGAAATAGAACATCATCCTTGAGATGGACTAATAAAGCATCTGCCTTTTGGAGCACAGAACCCACCTCAAGAATCGATACTTTTGGTAAAAAAGTCACATTGGTAAGTTGCTTTTGCTGTACCATATCTTTGAGTTTCGCAACTCTCACCCCAGCACCCAGAAATACGAAATTGACCTGTGGTTGTTGGACTTGAACTATTTCTGCCGCTTCGATAATGCTCTCTAGTGCTTGAGCTTTGCCCATCGTTCCCGCAAATAAGATCGTAAATTTATCGATCGGGAAATTTGCCGCTCCATTACCAACGGGTGAATTCAAAGCGTCCTCATCACACCAATTGTAGATCACATCAATTTTATCTGCTGGTACACCTCGATCGACTAAAATCTTTTTAAATCCTGGCGACAACACTGTAATTCGATCGACCTGTCGATAAACCCATTTACAGACATTTCCCACAAAATTAATAATCCGATCGTTATTAATCATCCCTGTTGCCCGCAGGTTGTCCGGCCACATATCCTGGACATCATATACTGTATAAAACCTTCGGAAAAACCGAATCACAGCAGCAGCCACACCGGGCGGATGATAAACATACATCACATCTGCTTCCTGTGCAAACAACACACCATAAATAGTCACAGATATCGCAAAACTAACAAAGCTCAAAATCCGTTTCAGGGCAGATTCATCATGACTAGTATAGGCAGGCAATCGAGTGATTTCGACACCATCAATCAGTTCGCGCTGCAACATTTTCATCTTGTATCCAGGGTAAACCTTACCGCCTGGATAATTGGGAAAACCTGTTATGACTTCAACTTCATAACCTCTTTTGACAAGTTCGGTCGCAAATACCATGCCCCTGGGATTAGGCTCAGGGTCGAACCATTGAGTAAGTAGAATAATCCGTTTAGTCATAAGTTAGTACTTTTTCCACACGATGCGGTTGACATAATCTGTGTAGCTGTGGATAATCCGCACTACTTTGTCTGAGACATTGGGCATACTGTAGTCAGCAACTGGCCGTAAGTCGCGGTTGTCTCCTCTGGCTTGTTGGTCTAGAATTGATAGTGCTTGGATGACTCGATCGACTTCCAATCCCACCATCATCACAGACACCTCTTCCATCGCCTCTGGTCGCTCGTGAGCTTCCCGCAGGTTCAGGGCTGGAAAATTGAGAATGGAGGACTCCTCGCTAATCGTGCCGCTGTCTGAGAGTACTGCTCGCGATGAGAGTTGGAGTTTTACATAGTCTGTAAATCCTAGTGGCTTGAGCAGTTGGATATTTTGATGAAATTTTATCCCTCTGGCATCTACTTGTTTTTGGGTACGTGGGTGGGTAGAGACGATGACTGGTAAGTCGTATTCGGCGGCGATGGTATTGAGGACATCTACAAGCTTGGTAAAGGTTTTTTCGGCATCGATGTTTTCTTCGCGATGAACGCTGACAACGAAGAATTTGTGTGGCTCTAGTCCCAGTCTGTCGAGTACATCGGATTTGTGGATATCATCTTGGTGATGAGTCAGCACTTCAAACATCGGACTACCAGTTTTGATGACCATATCTGGTGGTAAGCCTTCCCGAAGGAGATACTCGCGGGCGATCGAACTATAGGTAAGATTGATATCAGCAGTATGATCGACAATGCGCCGATTGATCTCTTCTGGTACCCTTTGGTCGAAGCATCGATTGCCTGCTTCCATATGGAAGATGGGAATCTTGCGCCGTTTGGCAGGGATGACAGAGAGACAACTATTGGTGTCACCTAGTACCAGTAGCGCATCGGGTGTTAATTTGGCGAGGACTTCATCGACGGCGATAATTACTTTACCGATAGTTTCGGCACCTGTTCCACCAGCAACACTGAGGAAGTAGTCGGGTTTGCGAATGCCCAAATCTTCAAAGAAAATTTGATTGAGTTCGTAGTCGTAGTTTTGACCTGTATGGACTAGGATATGTTCGCAGAATAGATCTAATTTGGCAATTACTCGCGAGAGGCGAATGATTTCGGGTCTAGTGCCGACGACAGTAACAACTTTGAGCTTTTTCATAGTTAAACTTTTTGGGCGATGGTATCGGGATTCGATCGATCGAAGATCTCATTTGCCCACAGCATGACAGTCATTTCTTCGTCGCCAATATTGGTAATATTATGCGTCCAACCGGGCACGGTTTCGACTACTTCTGGTTCGTCGCCAGTTGTTGTCAGTTCGTAGGTTTCATTGGTCGCTATATTTCTAAAGCCAAAGTGGGCTTTTCCTTTAATGACCAGAAACTTTTCGGTTTTGGTATGGTGATAATGGTCGCCGCGAGTAATACCGGGATGAGCAGTAAAGAATGAAAATTGCCCAGCATCGGGAGTTTTGAGCATCTCGACAAATACCCCACGAGCATCGCCATGTTTGGGCACTTTATAGGAGAAAGTCTCTGTGGGTAAATAACTAACATAGGTAGAATATAATGCGCGGAGAAAGCCTGTTCCCACTCGATCGATAATCAGCGTATCCCGACTACCTTTAAACGATCGAATCGACTCAACTACTTCCCCAACAGTAGTTGGATAAACTGGCTCGACTTTTTGGTATTCACCAAGTGATGTTGGTTGGTCTAATAAACTCATGAAAGTATCGACCACATCATCGATATATACTAGGCTGAGAGCAGCACTAGGATCGTTAATAGATATCGGTAAGTCGCGGGCGATATTATGGCAAAATGTCGCAACCGCCGAATTATAATTGGGCTTACACCATTTTCCAAATACATTCGGCAACCGATAGATAAATGTATTTGCACCGCTAATTTTAGCATAGGCAAGAATTAATTCTTCTGCGGCCAGTTTGCTTTGCCCATAGGGATTGTCTCGCTCTGCTTGAGTAGAAGATGTATAAACTAGAGGAATTTGTCGCCCAGTCGCTGCTAGCACATCGCAGAGTGTTTGGGTAGAGAGTGCGTTCCCAATCTGAAAATCTTCAACATTTTGGGGACGATTTACGCCTGCTAAATGGAAGACAAAATCAGCTTGTGATGCTGCTTTCTGCAACTCTGGCAAAGAAGACTCACGAGTAATCGGTAACACTTCTAAGCTTGACTTTTCGCCTAGCCTAACACACAAATTTTTACCGACGAATCCATTCGCGCCCGTTACTAAAATTCGACTCATTTTATGCCTCCGAATCTATAAGTTCGCCACGTTCGATCGCTTGAATGAAAGTCAATTTTCTGAGCAATTGCTTCATCCCCTCAACATCCAATCGCGTGGTGTTATCTGATGTATAGTCTTCTGCTTCTGAAATTCTAATCTCACCCTGCTCGACAAACTTATCATAATTCAAATCCCGCAAATCGGGAGGAATTTGGTAATATTCATCATGCTCTTTGGCGGCAGCCATTTCTTCCCGACTGAGTAGAGTTTCATGCAGCTTCTCACCGTGACGGGTACCAATTACATTTACTTGATGATTGGGCACGCCGACAATTTCTTTGATGGCTTGTGCTAATACTCCAATGCTTGCGGCTGGAGCTTTTTGGACGAAGATATCACCTGGTCTACCGTGGTCGAAAGCATACAATACCAAATCTACAGCATCATCCAATGTCATCATAAATCGAGTCATATTGGGGTCAGTCATGGAGATGGGTTGACCCGCTCTAATCTGACTGACGAATAGTGGAATCACCGAACCTCGTGAAGCCATTACATTACCATAACGGGTGCCACAAATAACTGTTTGGTTGCTATTTCGTGATTTAGCAACCATGACTTTTTCCATCATCGCTTTGGAAATCCCCATCGCATTGATTGGATATACAGCCTTATCTGTACTCAAACAAACCACCCGTTTGACTCCAGAAACAATCGCCGCTTCTAAAATATTCTCAGTACCAATAATATTAGTCTTGACTGCTTCCATCGGGTGGAATTCACAAGAAGGTACCTGTTTGAGAGCTGCGGCATGATAGATATATTCAACTCCCCGCACCGCATTGATGACTGATTGATAGTCGCGCACATCGCCGATGTAAAACTTCAACCGAGGATCGTTGTATCGTTTCCGCATATCATCTTGCTTTTTTTCATCCCGACTGAAAATGCGAATTTCTGATATGTCAGTAGACAAGAATCGTTTGAGTACGGTATTACCAAATGAGCCAGTACCACCAGTGATGAGCAGAGAACTATTTATCATATTGAGTAGGTCGATTAACTTATAGAAGTTAAATAATGTGTTTTAAATGAGGTTAAAGAGGCTGTTTTTAAAGTTGTTTTTTTATGCTCATAGTTAATGGGGTGAAAATTCTAAATGAGACGATCGAGTATGTAGGTTGTGTTAGGCGGAAGCCGCATCAGCACCAATATCCGATCGCTAGTAAATCAAATAGGATCCCTATAGTCTCGTGAAAAAACAGCAGATCGATTGTCAATATATTGATGAAAGATAGTTTTAGGATCGTCCAAAATGTTCGATCCTGCTACTGTTGACTTTTAATGTCCCCTCCTTCAAGAGTAACCTGTACATACAGCTCTGGAAATAGGCGAAATTGCTGGAAATCCCCCTAAAGCATAAGGATTTAATCATATACACATCTGTAGGTTGGGTAGCAGCCCGCGTTCCTAAATGAACTTCTCAAGAGAGCTGGAGTTCCTCTTAATCTCAGATGCTAGTGTATTCATGTCCAGACAGTATATGCGCCTAATCATCCTGCGCTATCTGTGCCAGAAACTCAAAAGTTTCGCTGGCGCAACGCTCCCAAGAATATAATTGGGATTTCTGGAAAGACAAATTTGCTAAATCTGTTCTCAGCTCGGCAGAACTAATTAGTTTCCGAATTGCTACGGCAATTTCATTAGACTTCTCTGGGTTAAAGTATACACCAGCATCACCGAGCATTTCGGGCATCGGCCCCATCTCCGAACAAGCTACTGGTAAACCAGCCGCCATAATTTCTAGCAAGATGTTCGGCATATTTTCGCAGCTTGAGGCAAATACCCCAATATCCGCTGCCATATATAGGGTGTGTAACTTTTCATAGTCCACCGCGCCATGATACTTGATAAATTCGGCATTTGGGTCGATGTGGTTGAGAGTAGCTTCTAAGGTGGCTATGGCTCTCGCAGGTGGCCCAATTAGATCTAATTTGACTGGAATGCCTTCTTTTCGTAGCTCGGCAACTGCTTGAGCAACTTGCCACTGATGTTTGTAATTGTCAATTATGGATACATAGATAAGCTGACAGGGTTGCTCGGCACTAAATTCGGCAAGGCTTCGCTGGGCGCGTGGTGGGCTAAAAAATCGAGCATTGATACCATGTGGAATGGTGGCAGTTTTGCCAGTGAGATTTCCGGTGACTGCTTGTACGCCGTCGCGGGCATATTGTGTCAGGAAGATTACGCCTTTGGCTTTGCGAAATGTGCTGCCTTGAGTAAGTCGCAGTAGGAGCAGTTTGAGGGTAAATAATGACCACCCAAAACGTTTGAGTTCTTGCCACTCAAATGGCAACATATTTTGACTGATAGTTGCAAGGGGCTTAAAATTGCTCGCGTCGGAACCACCGGGAACGAATAGGATATCGCAACCAGCCTCGGTAGCAAGCCGCTTGAGCCTAAATCGCTGCCATAATGACCGATATAGAACTCCCCGCTCTAAGATGGGGTCGTGAGCTTTGCAGAGCCATTCTCGTGGTTCGATTTTATCGAGAGTACCTAATGTGCTCCAAATAATTACTCGACTAAATCCATGTACTAAAGGATCTACTCCCCGCAGCAATTCGACAAGATGAGTTACTCCACCTCCTTGGCGAATATTCGATGCGTCAATACCAAGAATCATATTTTCTGCTCTTATGTAGAGGGTTGTAGAATCCGAGCGATATTTTTTTGTGAATAATAATAGATATCAGGTAGGGTGGGCAATGCCCACCGTCTAGGTTACAGGCAATTTACATCCAATGGATATTCAGATCTATCTAAGTAGTTAGGCTACCCCTGTTAAGGTGACTATTTGTACTAAGCAAAAGCGGTAAAGGATAAATACTTGTGGGTTGCAATTGTTGCTAGTGTGGATAAAACCCGGATCTGGGGGTTCCGACCCCCAGACCCCCCTTGGAAAGCTATCCATTACCCACAGATCGTGTAATACTTGCGACGAAAAGTTACGTGACGATCTAGCAAGGGTTTGAGAGGGTTCGGGTTGGAGTGGGTTTTGGGTTTTAATTAAAATAGAACACACGCGGAACCGCCAACCCCCACCAAATTTTTTTATGTGGGGTTAGGCAAGGTGGGGTTGGGGGG
>JANOPX010000305.1:0-4970 GCA_031422115.1 Chamaesiphon sp. VAR_4_metabat_408
CACCAATGACAATCGCACCAGCATAGTCAGGCGAAATCTTGAGTTTCTCAATCTGCCAACAATTTGATTCCTGGCTCCCTCTCTCCCTCTCTCCCCCTCCCCCCCTCTCCCCCTCCCCACCCCCTGGAGTAGAAACAATTCGAGCAATAGCCGGGTCGATCGAGACTTCTATTTGCGCCAATGGGGTTGTCAATCCTGTACCATCAGCTTTGAGGTATGCCTCTTTTTGTGTCCAAGCATGGAAAAAAGCGGCTTGATGCGCTGAGGGTGGGAGACTGTGAAAAATAGTAGCTTCGGCGGGTGAGAAAAATCGATCGACCAATTGCAAGTAAGGTAATTCGCGGATATACTCGACATCAATGCCGATCGGACATGTGGAACTAATGCCGTATACTGCTCGATCGTGGGAATGAGATAAATTAAACTCAAGTCCGCTACCTGCAATTTGTGGTTTACCCTGCGCTCCGTAGTTAAAGAAGATCTGTTCTGGGGTAAAATTTAGATACTGGCTCAAAATGTGGCGCAAATATCCACGAGCAACAATCCATCGATCGCGGTGGATAGGAAAGATAAACTTAGCTGCGCGTTGTCGTTCCGATGTGGACAAAGATTGACTCAATACTGAGATAAAATCGATATCTTGGTTAAGATTTATACACCAAACATGAATATTGCGATCGAGACTTGGTGGTTGAGGACAAATTAACATCTAATAGTGACTAATGACTGGGGTACAATAGGTGTCCTAGCACCCAATAGGCATCCCCCAAACCCTCTGAGCAAATGGGATAAGATTTAGACTCAAAGTACTCTGCTCTCAGCGAGATTTGGGGGATACAGGCGGAATGTTATTAAATTTAGATTTATTCAAAGTATATGCGAACCCATTATTGCGGCACAATCCGTACCGAACAAATTGGCGAAACCGTTACCCTCTGTGGGTGGGTAGATCGTCGCCGCGATCTTGGGGGGGTAATTTTTCTCCATTTACGCGATCGTAGTGGTTCGATTCAAGTTGTCAGCGATCCTACTCGTACCCCTGATTCTTATGCGCTTGCCGAGACTCTTCGCAGCGAGTATGTAGTCAAGATTACCGGAAAAATTTACCAGCGTCCAGAAGAATCCTTCAACCTCCGCATTCCCACAGGGACGATCGAAGTCTACGCCGAACAAATCGAGGTGTTAAACCGCGTCCAGAAGCAATTACCATTCCAAGTATCTCAAACCGAAAACGAGTCTGTCAGAGAGGATTTACGCCTCAAGTATCGCTATCTGGACTTACGCCGAGAGCGGATGAGCAACAATCTTCAACTCCGCCATCAAGTCATCAAAACCATTCGTCGCTTCCTCGAAGACAAACACAACTTTACCGAAGTAGAAACCCCCATCCTTACCCGCTCCACCCCAGAGGGAGCGCGGGATTATATCCTTCCCAGTCGGGTAAACTTGGGCGAATGGTTTGCTCTACCCCAATCACCACAGTTATTCAAACAACTACTAATGGTATCGGGACTCGATCGATATTATCAGGTAGCGCGATGTTTTCGCGATGAAGATCTTCGCGCCGACAGACAGCCAGAATTCACCCAACTAGACATGGAAATGAGCTTCATGTCTGAGGAAGAAATCATCAACCTCAACGAAGAATTAATCTGTCAAATCTTCAAAGAAATCAAACAAATAGACTTACCTCGCCCTTTCCCTCGCCTCACCTATAAAGAAGCGATGGATAGTTATGGCTGTGACAAACCAGACACTCGCTTCGATCTAAAATTAGTTGACGTATCCGACATCTTCAAAGACTCCCAATTCAAAGTCTTTGCGGGAGCGATCGCCAATGGTGGTATCGTCAAAGTATTACCCATCCCAGGCGGTAATAAAACTATCTCCAACGTTCGCATCAAACCAGGCGGTAACTTATTCAAAGAAGCCACCGATGCAGGTGCAAAAGGACTAGCCTATATCCGCGTCCTCGACGATAATGAAATCGACACCATCGGCGCAATCAAAGATGGACTTACCACCGAAAGTAAACAACAACTCCTCACCCTCACTGGAGCCAAACCAGGAGACTTATTGCTATTTGGTGCAGCCGACGCAACAACCGTCAACAAAACCCTCGACAGACTGCGCTTAGTACTTGGCAAAGAACTAGGTTTAATTGACGAAACCCAAGCAAATCTCCTTTGGGTAACAGAATTTCCGATGTTCGAGTGGAATGCTGACGAAAACCGCCTCGAAGCACTCCACCACCCATTCACCGCACCCCATCCCGACGACATAAGCGATCTCAAAACCGCCCGCGCTCAAGCCTACGATATCATCTACAATGGTACCGAAATCGGCGGTGGTAGCGTCCGTATCTATCAGCGAGATATCCAAGAACAAGTATTTACAGCCATCGGTTTATCCACCGAAGAAGCCAACGACAAATTTGGCTTCCTCCTCGAAGCCTTCGACTATGGTACACCACCACATGGCGGTATTGCCTACGGGATCGATCGACTAGTCATGCTCCTCGCAGGCGAAGAATCAATCCGCGATGTCATCGCCTTCCCCAAAACCCAACAAGCCAAATGTCTACTCACAAATGCACCTGCAAATGTAAGCGCAAAACAACTCAAAGAACTAGAAGTAGCCTCCACCTATAAACCCAAAACAGATTCTGGAAAGGGATGAGGGATGGTTGATTAAGTAATAAGTAATAAGTAATAAGTAATAAGTAATAAGTAATAAGCTACTTGCTCTAAACCCTTGTTACTTGGTAAGCAATTCAAAAAAAAATCGACTCTCATAGCAAAACCCTCAAAAATCTCCGCATCCCACACACCAACAAAGCAATCGTACATCCAACCCACCGTCTCAAACCACCTATGCTTTGAGGGGGGTCTGGGGGTCAGAACCCCCAGATCCGGGTTCTCTTACCACAAGAAAAGCCGCCGGATCTAAGGTACAGATTTCAGACATCATCACCTTCCCCAAAGCATTGCGAGGAATTTTATCCACCTGAGTCCACAATTTAGGAATCTTATATTTACTCACCTTACCTGAGATCGATCCCTTCAATACATCCACAGATATCTCTAAATCCTTCGGTACATAGATAGCCGTCACCATCTGACCCCAATATCGATCGAGCATCCCAAATACCCAGACATCATCAACCAATCCAGTTGCCATAATTGCATTGACAACCTCGATCGGATAGATATTTTCACCACCACTGATAATTTTATCACTAGTACGACCGACAATAGTCAAGTATCCTCGATCGTCGATCGAACCTAAATCGTCAGGCTCAAAATACTCTGGTAGATCTAAACTGGGAAAATAGCCCAACATTAAAGACTTAGAAGCGATCGATATAGAGCCAATTCCATCTACATCGATCGATCTCAAGCCAATCCGAGCATGAGGTAAAACTTGCCCACAACTATTATTACTCGCCAAAAACTCCGCAGGTTTGAGACTCGTAATTTGCGATCCAGTTTCAGTCATTCCATAGGTTAATGCTACAGGTATTCTGGCTACTCTAGCTCTTGCTAGCAACTCCAAACTAGGCGGCGCACCTCCAAGTAAAACTGTCTTAAATTGAGACAACCACTGTGGATCTAGCTCTAATAGTTTGTGCAATTGAGTGGGTACGAGAGAGATGAAACGATCGGAGCATATATAGTTTCGATCGCTCTGACAAAGCTGATGAAAGTCAATAATAAGTAATTTACCATCAGTCAATAGCGATCGCATCAATTGCATCAATCCACTCACATGATAAAGTGGCAATGTACAGACAGAATTAATTCGATCTACCTCATAGAACTCCTGAAATCCCCATACTGATGCGCTCAACGTTTCCCAACTATGAGCGGCAAATTTAATCTTCCCCGACGAACCACCCGTAGGAATCATAATTAGATTGTGGTGGAGTTGCCGATCTACTTGAGCTGTTAACTTTGAGACTTCTGCCCACTCGATCGATCCCCATTGTGGATTGCATAAAAAGATTGGTATACCTAATCGTAGCCCCGCCATTAATAAAGCAATAAATTCTAATGTATCTGTAGTCGCGATCGAGATAAAATTGGGTTGAGATTTAATAAATTCGGCTGACATTCGTTCGCGCAGCGTCGCCTCTAGCGAATCGGCCAAATCGACTACCGCTCCACCATCATAATCTACCAACCATCCGGCTTTTAACCGATCGCAAAACAACGCATACCAGTCGCCAAAATCCCCTGGAGCTAATGAATTAAAACTCGTCCGATAATACTCCACCTCAATCTTGACTCCTAGATCCAAACAAAAAAAATTACCCTCAACTACGTACTTACACGATTGTAGAAAAGGGAATAGGAGATATAAAGTTGAGTAAACGAGATATAGAGATGTAGAAAAAGCAATAGAACAGCAGGCAACTGACTAATCAGCGTCTTGACCGACTACTTGGGGTAAACCCATGCTGTAATTTAACACCCTACTGTCGAGATTATAGCCGATCTCGCCCTTTTGGAGAAGCGATCTGACAAAATGTTCGAGATCCGAGCCGATTCGTCGAAGATTATATTCAGTCAAATCAGCACCGCTGTATGATTCGACTAGTTCGTCAAATTGTCCGTATACCTTACGGAGTGTGTCTTCATTCCAGACGAGTTCATTGTCAGGATCTACATCCAAAGTTAGAGCTTGTTCGCTAGGAACTAGTTCATTTTTCTTAACTTCAGCCGTATAAATGTGAATGTGACGAGTTGTAGATTTTAATAACATCTGGGGAGTTGGGAGTTGGGAGTTGGGCTACGCTCACTAAGCGTTAGGAGTTGGGAGTAAGTTTTAAATATTTATTAATGGATCATTTTGAGGCAATTACTCACCTAAATACCCTAACACCACTTTAACATCCCAGTCCCCCCGTCTCCCAGTCCCCCAGTCCCCCAGTCCCCCAGTCCCCCAGTCCCCCAGTCCCCCAGTCCCCC
>JANOPX010000306.1:0-12626 GCA_031422115.1 Chamaesiphon sp. VAR_4_metabat_408
GGGGGACTGGGGGACTGGGGGACGGGGGGACTGGGGGACGAGGAGATGAGGGGTCTGTAGGGGCGGGTTTATGAGATTACCTCCGGTAGGCTTCGCCAACGATGACGCTTCTACTAGAGATTCGTTCAAACCCGCCCTCTCCACTAGAGATGTAAGGAGAGTGAAATCCAAACTCCCTATTTCCCTATTTCCGAATTTTGAGAATAAAAAATTCTTGCTTATCGGTGATTTCTTCGACTTGATAGCCTGCCATTTTGAGACTGTCGGGTACTTGTTCGATCGGTTCGCCAGGATCGAGCCATACTTCCAATAACTCTCCAGCAGTCATTTGTTCGAGTTTCATCTTCGTGCGAACGAAGTTAATGGGGCAAGGTGTACCGCGTAAGTCGAGCATGGGGGAGTGGGGAGTTGGGAGTGAGGAGTTGGGAGTCAGCCGTCAGGAGTAGGGAGTCAGGAGTGGATGTATCGGAAAATTTAACTCCCAACTGTCTTGAAATGGTGCTCCACTTGGGGTTTCCCCAAGTGGAGCACTTTTCGCTCCCAACTCTCCACTCCCCACTACTTAAAGACATTTCCAAAAATACTCCCAATCCCGCCTTTCCCGACTCGTTCGCCGCGAATTTTGGCAAGTTTTTCGAGGAGATCTCGTTCTTCGGAGCCGATCTTGGTAGGGATACCGATCCCAATTGTAATTAGATGGTCGCCTCGGCTGACATCATTGCCCAAACGAGGGACACCTTTTTGGTCTAATTTCAGTACCGTGTTGGGCTGAATCCCTGGGGGGATATTTAGCTCGGTGGTACCATCGACGGTATTAATTTGGATGTGACTGCCGAGAATTGCTTGGAGATAGCTAATCTCGATTTGAGAGAGGATATTAATTCCCTCCCGTCGAAATTCTACATCTTCTTCAACGTATAAGTAGACATATAGGTCTCCAGGCGGGCCGCTACGGAAGCCAGCATCACCTTCTCGGAGAATGCGGAGTTTGGTGCCATTATCGACACCCTTGGGAATCGAGATCTTGAGTTTCTTGGTTTCTTGCTTGCGCCCAACCCCATTACAACTTTCACATTTGTCCTCAATTACCTGTCCTTCGCCATTACAGGTAGGACAGACGGATACTTGGGTAAAGTTGCCAAATGGGGTGCGCGTGTTGCGACGGACTTGTCCGGCACCGCTACAGGTACCGCAGGTTTGAGGCTTGGATCCGGGTTTGGCACCCGTACCTGCACAGGGGGTACAAGTTTCGAGGTGGGGAATGCGGATTTCTTTTTCACCGCCAAAGATGGCTTCGCGGAATTCTAATTTGAGATCGAGCCGGAGATCTTCACCGCGTACGGGGCCGCTCCGACGGCGGGTTTGTTGTTGTTGCTGTCCGCCTGCACTGCCACCAAAGCCATTGAAGAAGGCATCAAAGATGTCGGCAAATCCACCCACATCGCCCATATCGCCGTACCCAGGTGCGCCACCGCCACCGCCAGAGGAAACGCCAGCTTCGCCAAACCGATCGTACCTAGCGCGGAGTTCGGGTTCGGATAGGACTTCGTAGGCACGGTTGATTTCTTTGAATGTATCTTCTGCCCCAGGTTCTTTGTTGACATCTGGGTGATATTTCCGCGCCAGTTGGCGATAGGCGCGTTTAATTTCTTCCCGATCGGCATCCCGTGAAGTACCAAGGATTTCGTAGTAGTCGCGTGCCATAGAGAGTTTCTATCTTACAAGAAGTGTTAGGTCAGATGTGCTGGGCTGATGAGAGACAATGACTGAGATCGAAACTCGTTGTTATGGGGTCGCAATTGACAAATTGCGATTTGGATGATTGCAATCGATTGGGCAAAGCCCACGCTTCTGCTCAGGCAGAGGCTACGCCAACGCGAACGCACAATTAATTCTCTATTGTAGAGGAATCAGGTCGGTACAATTGGGTATTAACCGTAATTATTTGAGTCCTTTGAGACGCAATACCCCCGACTTCTTGGAGAAGTCGGGGGTATATCTCCGGTAGAGGCGATTGATGAATCTTGCTGACTGGTTTTTTTACTATTCCACTACTTCATAGTCGGTACTAGCTGTCTCATCATCTTCCAAGTCTAAGGTTAGAGTACTGGATACTTTCTTTTGTGGTGGTGGTGGCGGTGGTGGTGGTGCCGTCGCCCGACTGAGGGGTTGATGTCTGGGGCTGGGGTTTGGTTTGTTGGGGTCGTTGGTGGTGGATCTGTCGCGGGTAGTACCTTGTTGATAGACAGCGGCACCCATGGCGAAAATTTGCTGTTGGAGTTTGTCGATCGATACTTGGACATTTTCCAAGCTAGAACCAGGATCTAGCAAGAGCATTTGCAGTTCCTTGGCAGTAGTTTCAGCTTGCTGGCGCAGATTATCATCGATCAGATGACCGTTATCTTTGAGAGCGGTATCGTAGGTATGAAATAGCCCATCAGCCTGATTTTTGAGTTCCACCAATTGGAGTCTGCGCCAGTCATCTTGAGCGTAGGTTTCGGCTTCTTTCCGCATCCGCTGGATGTCAACGTTATTTAGTCCCCCCGTATTGGTGATGGAGACGGTTTGCTCTCTGCCAGTCCCGCGATCTTGGGCTGAGACCTTCAGAATGCCGTTGACATCAATATCGAAGGCCACTTCGATTTTGGGTACCCCACGGGGCGCGGGAGGGATGCCTGCGAGCAAGAATCGACCCAGACTCTTGTTATCTTTTGCCATTGCCCGTTCGCCTTGGAGCACGTGGATCTCGACAGATGTTTGTCCATCGCTGGCGGTGGAAAATTCTTGAGATTTGCTGGTGGGAATGGTGGTGTTACGATCGATGATTTTGGTGAAGATTTCACCCAGGGTTTCGATGCCGAGGGAGAGGGGGGTGACATCCAGTAGGAGGACATCTTTGACATCGCCGCCGACGACTCCAGCTTGAACCGCTGCACCCATTGCCACAGCTTCATCAGGGTTGATCGATCGATCTAGCTCTTTGCCGCCAAAGAAGTTTTGAATCGCTTTTTGGACGGCGGGAATGCGGGTAGAACCGCCGACGAGGAGGATTCGATCGATATCCTTCGGTTGAAGATCGCTATCTTTCAAGGCGCGATGAATTGGTTCGAGGGTAGACTCTACCAGTGATGCGACCATTTCCTCAAATTTGGTGCGGGTGAGTTCGATCTCCAAATGTTTCGGCCCTGTAGCATCAGAGGCGATAAAGGGGAGATTGATCGAGGTACTCATCATGGTGGAGAGTTCGATTTTGGCTTTCTCGGCTGCTTCTCGCAGGCGTTGGAGAGCCATTTTGTCCCGCAACAAGTCGATATTTTCGGTGGTGCGGAAGTGTTTGATCGTCCACCGGACAATTTCATTGTCAAAATCATCGCCACCGAGATGGTTGTTACCGGAGGTGGCTTTGACTTCGTAGATACCGTTACCCAATTGGAGAATAGAGACATCAAACGTCCCCCCGCCCAAGTCAACTACCAGAATTTTTTGTTCGGTGTCGCCTTTGTCCAAACCATAGGCAAGCGCAGCCGCCGTAGGTTCATTGACAATGCGTAATACTTCTAGTCCGGCGATCGTCCCGGCATCTTTTGTCGCTTGACGTTGAGCATCGGTAAAATAGGCGGGAACGGTAATCACCGCTTGGTCTACAGGTTGTCCCAAAAAGTTTTGAGCATCCTTTTTGAGCTTTTGCAAGATCATTGCAGATACTTCTTGGGGCGTGTAGGTGCGACCGCGAATTTGGACATCCACAGTATTATCTCGACCCTTAATACAATTGTAAGGGACGCGATTTCGTTCTGTATCTGTATCTTCCCACCGCCGCCCGATAAAGCGTTTGATGCTATATACGGTATTTTCGGCATTGGTGACACCCTGCCGTTTGGCGAGTTGTCCCACTAATTGTTCGCCACCTTTGGCAAATCCAACGATACTGGGGGTGGTACGACCGCCCTCAGAGTTGGAAATGATCACTGGATGACCGCCTTCTAAGACGGAAACGCAGCTATTGGTAGTACCGAGGTCGATGCCGATGACTTTTGCCATAAAACTGAGGCAATATTACAATTATGCAAAAAGGTATAAATTTAGCCAGTGGCTAGGGATGAACGATCGATTTAAAGATCGTTCGGATCGATGGGATCGGAATCGATGGCATCTTCTGCGGACAACTGTTCTGGCGGTGCTGCCACTTTGACCAGTGAGTGTCGTAAAATGCGATCGCCGAGGTAATAACCCCGTTGCAGTTCTTCCATCACTGTCCCTTCAGGATGTTCTTCAGTCGGTTCGCGCATGACTGCTTCGTGAAGATTGGGATCGAACTGTTGTCCTTCGGGACGCATGGGCGATACGCCAATCCGTTTGAGACTCTCTACCAACTGTTTGTAGACACCCTGGTAGCTTTTGTGAATCCCCATCTCCCCTTCGTTTTGAGGTTTGATTTGTGTCCGCGCGCGCTCGAAATTATCGACGACGCTCAAGAGTTCGATAATTGTGGTGCATTTTGTTCGCACCTCAATGTCTTCTTTCTCTTTGCTACTGCGCTTGCGGAAATTGTCAAAATCGGCAGCAATGCGTAGATATTGACTCTGAAAAGCATCCCGTTGATTGGAAATTTCCGTCAACTTGGTGCTCAAGGCTTCGACTTCCGTAGCGGTACCCGCGCTGACAGGGGTTTCTAGGGGGTTTATGTCGATCGCTGGGGGCAAATCTGGTGCAATTGCTGCTTCGGCTGCGGTGACTGCGGGTGTAGTCACATCAGGGTTAGGCGGTTCGATCTCCGGGGGAGTAGCCGTTGCGGCTGGAATACCGTGGAGATTGGGATCGACAGGTAGTGGTGATGAAATATTTTCATCATCTGGACTACTGTTTGGTGGTGGGATTTCGCTCATCGTTGATTCATTCTTTGTTAACAGACTGCTAGGCAATTCCGATGCTAGATCGCATGTGTGTAAGCTAGCGATGCGGCAAGGTTGAGAAGTTACGTTGGCCGAGACTTTCTCAAGGTCGAAACGATCTTGAGAAGATTTCCTCTGACTAACTCAGTAAATCTGCCTTTTGAGTATAAATCTTTTAGCGGCCAGGTTGTCCGCTTTGTGACGATCTATCTAGTTGCACTGTCAACTTCAAGGCTAGCAATCCACTTTTATTTGAGGGAACTTTCGATCGATTGCTCTCCTCGATCATAGTGCCCAAATTATTGAGCGGATCGATCGTCCACCCTGCTTTCGTCAGCAGTTGAGATTGACGTGCCCCCACACCCAAACCCCAACTCTGGCGAAATTGCGACCTGAATGAATACATCTACCGCAACTGTGGGCATACTGTAAAGCTAAGGAGACATTATAGTAGCCATGACTCAATCTTCATCGCCCAAACGGGCACTGATCCTACGCAATGACTTCTCACCTTTTGGCAACAAGCTGATTCAGGCGGGTTATGTCAATGCGGAGCAACTCAAACAAGCATTAGTCGATAGTCGCGCCAAAAACCATCCCTTGATGGAGGTGCTGGAATCATTAACAGGTAAAACATTACCTGCGGAGCTACAACATCAGTATAAAAAACAACAGTTATTTGAACTTAAAATTGTCTACGGCTTAAATGCCGTCGATATTGAATCGACACAAGTTAGTCAGGTTCAGGTTCGTGAATTAATAAATTCTTTTATTTCGATCGATAGTTGCCGTCAACTAAAATTATTACCAATCTACAAAATAGAGGGAGATCCGCCCATCCTATCGGTTGGGATGATCAAACCCGATGATTTACAGGCAAAAAATGACCTAGACAAAATTCTTCGACCCCAAGGTATTGCTTGGCGAAGTGAGGTCATTGCCCCAGAAGATTATCAAAAACTCCTCGACAGCTACCTAGACGAGCAAATCCAGAAAGAAGAAGCAGACAGCTCCAAGAAAAACCTCAGTATCGAAATGGATAATTTCGATACTCCCGAATTGGGTTTAGCTGAGGAGGAGATGAATGATGAGATCGATGTCGTTGGCGCGCAAGCTGCTCCAGTGGTCAAATTGGTCAATCAAATTCTCGCCAAAGCCATCATGGAAAAGGCTTCGGATATCCACATCGAACCCCAAGATGAGGGTTTGAGAATCCGCTTCCGCAAAGATGGAGTGTTGCGGCTAGCTTTTCCCACGCTTCCCAAGCATATTATTCCCGCCGTAGTTTCGCGCTTCAAAATTATTGCCGAACTGGACATCGCCGAACGTCGGATGCCTCAAGATGGACGGATTCGCCGGACATTTGAAGGGCGCAAAGTAGACTTTCGGGTGAGTACTCTCCCCAGTCGATTTGGGGAAAAAGTCTGTATGCGGATTTTGGACAACTCTTCAACTCAACTGGGTTTGGATAAGTTAATCAGTGATTTACCTACCCTCGATATCGTCCGATCGATGGGTAGTCGTCCCTTTGGCTTGATCCTAGTTACTGGGCCGACAGGTTCGGGGAAATCCACTACACTTTACTCGCTCCTGGCAGAACGGAACGATCCTGGAGTGAATATCAGTACAGCGGAAGATCCGATCGAATACGCCCTCCCAGGCATCAACCAAGTCCAGGTAATTCGCGAAAAAGGGATGAACTTCGCCTCGATTCTCCGTGCCTTCATGCGGCAAGATCCCGACATCATCCTGGTAGGAGAAACTCGCGACCAGGAGACCGCTAAAACCTCGATGGAGGCGGCTCTAACTGGTCACATGGTCATGACTACCTTACACACCAATGACGCGGCAGGGGCGATCGCAAGGCTCGATGAGATGGGTGTAGAACCCTTCATGGTTTCGGCTGCTCTCATCGGTGTTGTCGCCCAACGCCTACTCCGCCGAGTCTGTACTGACTGTAGGATTGGATTCCATCCGACAAAGGAAGAACTGGCTCGATTTGGCTTATCTAGCTCTGGGGATAGCGTTATCACCTTCTACAAAGCCAATGAGCTGACTAACGAGGGGATCGAAGCGGCTAAAACCGCCGGAACACTCTGTAAAAAATGTAATGGGATCGGCTATCGCGGACGTGCTGGTGTCTATGAAGTGATGCAAATCACCGACGAACTAGCCAGTCTCATCAACCACCGCGCTCCCACCGCCCTCATCAAGGAAACTGCCGTTCAACAGGGGATGAAAACTCTTCTCGCCTACAGTCTCCAACTAGTTCAAGAAGGGCACACCACCCTCGATGAAGTAGAACGAGTCACCTTTACCGACTCCGGTTTGGAAGCCGAACTCAAAGCCAAACGCAAAACCTCGCTCGTTTGCAGTACCTGTACAGCAGAACTCAAACCGGAATGGCTGGATTGTCCGTATTGTATGACACCGAGGTTTACGGAGGGGTGAGGGGTAGGAGGGTAGGAGGGTAGGAGGGTAGGAGGGTAGGAGGGTAGGAGGGTAGGAGGGTAGGAGGGTAGGAGGGTAGGAGAGTTAAAAAGTCTTTACCCCACCACCCTACCACCCTACCACCCTACCACCCTACCACCCCACCACCCTACCACCCTACCACCCTACCACCCTACCACCCTACCACCCTACCACCCCACCACCCTACCACCCCACCACCCTACCACCCTACCACCCTCCCCCCTCCCCCCTAAAACCATGTCCGAAATAATGATCGAAGACCTAATGGAGCAACTCGTCGAAATGGGCGGCTCTGATATGCACATCCAAGCGGGTTCGCCTGTTTATTTCCGAGTTAGCGGTAAGCTTGCGCCGATTGGAGAAGAACCGCTTACGCCGCAAGAGTGCCAGAAGATGATTTTCAGTATGCTCAATAATACTCAGCGGAAGGAATTGGAGCAAAACTGGGAATTGGATTGTTCCTATGGTGTTAAAGGTTTGGCGCGATTTCGGGTGAATGTCTACAAAGAACGCGGTTGTTATGCTGCTTGCTTGCGTGCTCTGTCATCCAAGATTCCGAACTTCGAGCAGATGGGTTTACCCGAAATCGTCAGAGAGATGAGTCATCGCCCGCGAGGATTGATCCTAGTGACAGGGCCTACAGGTTCTGGTAAAACTACGACGATGGCGGCAATGATCGATCTGATCAATCGGACTCGCGCCGAGCATATTTTGACGATCGAAGACCCGATCGAATATGTCTTCTCTAACATCAAAAGTCTCGTCCACCAGCGACAAAAAGGCGAAGACACCAAAAGTTTTACCCACGCGCTTAAAGGTGCCTTGCGGGAAGATCCTGATGTGATTCTGGTGGGAGAATTACGGGATTTGGAAACCATCAGTTTGGCGATTAGTGCGGCGGAAACTGGACACTTAGTCATGGGTACACTCCATACTAGCTCTGCGGCACAGACGATCGATCGGATGCTCGACGTATTCCCCCCCGAACAACAGCCCCAAATCCGCGCCCAGTTGTCCAATTCCCTCGTCGCCGTCTTCAGTCAATGTCTGATTCAGAAGAAGAAACCCAAACCGGGCGAATATGGACGGATTCTCGCCCAAGAAATCATGATTGTCACCCCGGCTATCTCCAACCTAATTCGGGAAGGCAAAACCGCCCAAATTTATAGTGCCATTCAAACTGGAGCCAAATTGGGCATGAACACAATGGAATCAATCCTCGCCAAACACATTCGTGAAGGCACTATTTCCTTTGAAGCCGGAGTCGCCAAATCTTCTCGCCCTGACGAACTCCAACGTCTCATTGGAGCTACTCCGATGATGGCGACAAATGGGAGGTAGGGGTTAGGGAGTTGGGAGTTGGGATTTGGAGTTGGGAGTGAAATACCTAGCTCAAACCCCAAACCCCAACTCCCCACCTCCAATTCCTCACCCCCAACTCCAAACCCCCAACTCCCAACCCCTAGAATTATGCCAACATTTATCGCCGAAGTCCGTGACGCAAATGGAAATACAAAGCAGGAGAAAGTCGATGCCAAAACTGTAGATTCGGCGCGGACAAAACTCAAGCAGAAATATAACTTCATTCAAAATATTAGACCCGTTAAATCCTTTGATATCACTCAGATTAATCTGCAAGATATCGAAGCGGCGATGAATCCGGTGACAGTTAGAGATAAGGCTGTCTTTTCGCGCCAATTTGCTGCAATGGTAAATGCAGGTGTGGCGATGGTGCGATGTTTGACTGTTCTTTCCGAACAATGCAACAATCCCAAATTGCGGAAGGTATTAAATCAAGTCAGTTTAGATGTGCAACAGGGGATTAATCTATCCGACGCGATGCGGCGACACCCAGATTGTTTTGACAACCTCTATGTCAGTATGGTGCAGGCTGGAGAAGTCGGTGGTGTACTAGATGAGGTGCTCAACCGTCTGGCAAAAGTTTTGGAAGATATGTCTCGCCTCAAAAACCAAGTCAAGGGAGCGATGGCTTATCCTGTGGCGGTGGGTATTTTGGCTTTGATTGTATTCTTGGGGATGACGATCTTTTTGATTCCGGTATTTGCTGGGATTTTTAAGGGTTTGGGGACGGAGTTACCTGGTTTGACTCTATTTATGTTGGGGATTAGTGGAATTCTGACTAGCTGGATGGCAATTATTCCCGTGATTGTAGTTAGTGGATTGGTATTTGGCTATCAACAATACTATAAGACTCCGATCGGTAAATTGACAATGGATCGGTTTTTCTTGAAAATGCCAATTTTGGGAGATTTGAATGAAAAATCTGCAACGGCGAGATTTTGTCGGATTTTTGGGACATTGACTCGATCGGGTGTACCAATTCTCAACTCTCTCGATATCGTGCGCGATACTGCGGGCAATCAAGTAATTGCTAATGCGATCGAAAAATCCAAACAAGAAGTTCAACAAGGGGGGATGCTTAGTACTGCTCTCCAACGTGAAAAAGCTTTCCCTTCACTTGCTATTCAAATGATTAGTATTGGTGAGGAAACTGGTGAATTGGATACGATGATGATGAAGGTAGCTGACTTTTATGAAGATGAAGTCGAACAAGCTGTTAAAGCTCTGACTTCGGTACTAGAACCAATTATGATGGTATTCCTTGCGGGAATGGTTGCGGTGATTCTACTATCGATGTATTTACCCATGTTCAAAGTATTCGAGAAACTCGGTTAGAAAGATTCGATTCTCTTCCAGAGACGCTCCCCGAACGAAATGTTATACCAACACATATCCCCGACTTCTTGGAGAAGTCGGGGATATGTTATCACGAGATAAGAGGGTGTTTGAAAAGTCAAATTTGTTACCGTCACCTCTTGAGAATCCCCCCCAGCCCCCCTTAAAAAGGCTATCCATTACCCACAGATCTTACATGCCATATGGGTTGCGGTTTCCACAGGGAGGGGCAATTCATGAATTGCCCCTACCTGTGGAAACCGGATCGCCCAAACCCTTGCAAAATCCTCATGTATTGAAGATGAAATTCCTGTATTTGGCGATCGCCAAATCTGTGGGTAATGGATAGCTTAAAAAGGGGGGAGCCGGATCCGATCCCCCCCTTTTTAAGGGGGGTTAGGGGGGATTCTCTAGGATGTATGAGTGCGATTTTATACTTTTCAAACAGCCTCTAAGATTTTGACTTTAATCCAAAATCCTGCTTGGTGTGCTGTCTTGAAAAGGTGCTCTACTTGGGGAAACCCCAAGACCACTGGGCGGGTGACCCGACCAGTTGCACTTTTCGCTCCACTGTCGTCGTCTCGGGTCACCCGAGCCGTGGGAACCCGAACACTCCCTTACATCCGCTGCTTGGTGCAACACATGCGGAGGGAACCTCCGCGTGATTGCATCCGCAAAATCCAAAATCCAAAATCATACACATGTCAATTAATCCATCAGATTACGAACAACTATTAGCTCGATATAGCAACCATGCTGAAGCAGTAGAACTGCTCAGACAGCATCGTCCATATATGGAGATGATTCCGAGTATCAGACGATCGAATGAAAGTTTGATTACGATGCCTTTACCCGTTGTCAAACTCCACAAAATACCTTTAACGCACCAAACCAATCATTTCTCACCGATTACAGCTACATCCAAAACTATTTTACTCCCCTGCGATCTTGCTTATCTAATGTGCGATCCAGAATGGAAAATCAAGATGGGTGGAGAGATTTTTGTATTCATCCATCGCCCTGAAGAAGACCTTTCCGAACTACTCGGTCGGTGGCGACAAACTCAGGTATTATTAGACCATGACTATGAGTGGGTGATGCCTCAATACTATCGACATATTATTAGTGAAGGTGGCGAATATATGTACCCCCTATTTGTTTTATTTGAAGGCACACAAGAGCGGATCGTTCAAGGATTGACAGGGGCACATTTACCTTTTGTTATCGTACCTAATAGCCATGAATATCTCGCTGAATTAGCTCCGCCCGATCCCAGTGCCAAATTTTAACAACGCCTACAATACATCCTCCAAGACATGGCGAGTACTCCGCCATGTCAAGATTCCTGCAATAGCAATAACCACACTCATCCCCCATAATACTGGTTGCAGTCCAAATTGCTCTGTTAATGGCCCAGTCACAAATAGGGGAATAGCTACCGCAATATTGGTAAGATTATTTTGAAACCCAAACACTTTACCGCGCATTGATTCTGGCGTACGTTCTTGAATCAAGGTTTGCATCGGCACCTGAATCAAAGCAGCTCCAAAACCCAAAATACCAGCACAAAATAAGCCAACCCAAAGGTTATTAACAAATGTGAAAATTGCTAGTACTATGCTCATAATGATAAATCCTACTAATGGCAAAGATTTTTGCTGGAGGCGTTGCCCAAAGTGACCTAACATCCCAGCTCCGAAGACTAACCCAATTCCGGCTGGTGCGACTAAAAATCCAAATTGTTTTACAGCTAAACCTACTTGAGCGGTAAGTGAAATCGCCAGAATAGGTAAAGCCGCAATCGCCGCAGACAAGACAGCTATTTGCAGCATCGCACTGAGCAATAACTTATTACTCTGCAAATACTCAAATCCATCCTTAATTTCATTCCAGGGGTTAATTTTTCGCTGATGTTTGGAAATATGAGCGGTTTCCCTAATCTTCACAAATTGACCTAAACATGCGGCCATGAGATAAAATGATGCTACTAATATTTCCTGAGAGCCATTTTTACTAATTTGAGTCGCAGCCGTGAGCATAGTTTCACCAACCCCAAATCCAACAATAATCGAACCGACATTAGTCGTCGCAAATAGGGCATTTGCTGTGAGTAAATTTTCGGGCGGTACCACTAGGGGAATAGCTGACTGCTCGGCGGGCGCAAATGCTTGGGTGACGACAGAATGAGCAAAGATAATCGCCAGTAAAATCGGAAATTCCTTGGGTAAAATCGGCAGTAATAAAATGATTCCCGCTCGCACGATATCGGCGATTACCATGATCTTCTTTTTGGGATATCGATCGACAAATATTCCCGCTGCTGCACCCAACAATACAGCCGGAATAGTACTAGCTACCATCAAATATGAGCTAGAAGATGCCGCAAATCTGGCGGGGACGTGATAGTCGGTTAGCAGCGCAATACCCATGACGATGAGCACTTTGTCGGCAATCTGTGAGAAGACTTGCCCACCCCACAGGAATAAGAACTGGTTGTTTTTGAGTAGAGCCTGAAATCCGCTCGCCTCCGTAGGTGTTTTTGCAGGCAGCATAGGGGAATGGGGG
>JANOPX010000307.1:0-20448 GCA_031422115.1 Chamaesiphon sp. VAR_4_metabat_408
GTTTCATGGATTGAGAAGTCTCGACTAGAGGGAGTGAACATCGTCAAGTTTATTCCTGTAGTACCTGATTTTGTGATTGAACTGAGATCTGCCAGCGATAATCTCAAGCCAGCACAACAGAAAATGCTGGTGTACCAACGGGTGGGAGTAAGAATGGGACTACTCATCAATCCCAAAAACAAGCAGGTAGAAATTTACAGATCGGGACAAGATCCAGAGATTTTAGAAGCCCCAATGTCAATCGACTGTAATGAAGTCATGCCAGGATTCGTCCTAGACATGAGCAGAATTTGGTAAATCGCTAACCATGATCTTTGCTCAGAGCACAAATCCGCAGTTTGAAGAAGTGACATTCTCAAGTGGGAAGCTGATATTACACGGGTTTATTCATAAGCCGGAAGGAAATGCTCCTTTTCCTGCAATTCTGATGAATCATGGGAGCGAACAGTTTCCCAAATCGGGGCGGGGAATAGTCGAACCTTATGTTAATCAGGGCTATGTTGTATTTTTCCCGCACCGTCGCGGGCAAGGTTGCTCCAGTAGTCAAAGCGAGTACATTATGGATTCAATTAATCGAGAACCAGCAACCACTAGAGACAAAAAGTTTGTTGAACTTCAAGAAATACATCTTGAGGATACGATCGCAGCACTATCTTATCTCAAACAGCTTCCCTACGTTAACAAAAATAGAATTATCATGGCGGGCTGCTCTTTCGGTGGAATTCAAACTGTACTTGCAACCGAGAAGCAGCTTGGGATACGGGCTAGTGTCGCGTTTGCTCCAGCGGCGATGGCTTGGTGTAGTCTCCCTCTTTTGAGATCGCGCCTAATTAAGGCAGTTCGGTTGGCTACTGTTCCAATTATGCTAATTCAAGCCGAAAATGATTATGATTTAACTCCCACTAAAATAATGGCAGCAGAACTTGAAAAGGCAAATAAACCACACAAGTTGTTAATCTTTCCTGCTTTTGGGACAACATATGCTGATGGGCATAGCTTTTCTGTTCGAGGTGAACAAGTTTGGGGAAATGAAGTGTTCTCATTTCTGGCAAGGGAAGCTCTCTAAAATTGACATTACCACGCCTAAAAAGCCCGTAATAATTTACAAGTTAATACGGGCTTTTTAGATAATCTTTAGCAAGATTATTCTCGTTTTTCCACCACGATCGTTAGATGAGCAACCATCGCACCAATCGATCCTACCGCAGCCATAATCGGGAAAAACGCCGCACTGATGACACCACCAACAACACCGACAGTTAAGGGGATTTCAATCAATATATGTCCCTCTTCATTTTTGAGAATAATTCGCCGTATATTACCTTGATGAACGAGTTCTTTGATTTTGGCACCAAGGGCATCACCATTAATACTAAATTCTTCCATCCCAACCTTTTCTACTGTTTTGACTTCATGCTCTCCGGTTACTAATTCAGTTTGGATTGTTTCGACATTTTCTTGAAAGTTATCATTTTGTACGTCCATGTTATTAATTCCTATCCTTGGTTATGTTTACAAATCAGCTAAAATCTAGAGAAAATCAGCAGCAAATTGAGCACGGGTAGTCGGTTGCTGCAATATTAATCCTTCACCGCCTAATGGATGGTTACTATCAATAGATTGTCCTCCAACAGAGATAAAAACTTTTTGATTAGGATCGAGACTGGTAGATGTATAAATCACCTGTGCAACTCGATAAATCATCGAGGTACTTCCACCACCAGATCTAAATTCTGGCGATAAATCAACATGAACCCCATCAGCTCGAACTTGCAAACTCAGAAGTTTGGTACCTTTGGGAATAGTACTGGTCAAATCGTCACGGGGCTGGGCTGATAGTAGCTTTTGAATAGCAGTTGTTAATACTTGCTGTGGTGTAGAACCGGATGTGTTTGATGGTAATAATTTGGCAACTAGAGTTAGTTTATTTTGGTTAGATCTTAACCAATAAACTTGCGGTTGAATTTGTTGGGATGAATTATTAGGAATAGTCGTCGAGGTTGTAACTGGGACTGATAACTTTTCATGCTGAAGAGAAATCGGATTACTTCCCACCCAAATACTTAAAGCGACTACTGTTGTAAATAGTAGGGATTGTTTGACAGCAGGTTTATTAATAAAGAGTTTTTTCATTCTATTTCCCTAATTAGTAGTTGAATCTTCGGGCAATAGTTAGTGAGGACAGATCCAAAGGCTGTCTTGTCTCGGTAAACCGTCGGGGAACCAGGGCGTGCGCGAGCCGCTTCTTCAAGAAGCCTTTGGATCTAGCAGATCTAGCGTATCCTAAGCCGCCATTTGCGGTTGTGCTTTCCCAAATTTCCAGAGCAACATGACACCCAAACCGAATAGATTAATCAGGAAAACTACTAATCCGCCCAAAAACGGAATTAATGCCAGCACCGTCAAGATCGCCAAGCCAATTAAGAATTGCCGTGTTGCTGACTGTTTGTCATTTCTATCGATGCGTTGCCCGACAAATAGAGCCACGCCGAGCGAACCGACTAAAGATGTAACAACCGCACTCAAACTCAATAGTGGAATCAGCGGAATCCCAATCAATGTAACCGCCAGAAACACAGTGCCAAAAAGAATAGCAAAAATTCCGCCAATTCCCCATAGAGCCGTCAATCCAGGCTGTTGGCGCAACTTTTCCGCCAAATCTGGCAAAAACTGCGGGCTGGATTGCAAGATCAGCAGTCCAAGAATAGCGGCTACGACAGCAGCACAAATCCTAAACATTGCACTGAAGAAATATTGAGCGAAGAAGCTTTGTCTACCATAGGAGCCATACATCATCCCATGTCTATCGCTAAACGTCGCCTTCTCACCACCAATAATCGCCCCTGGTTCTTGGATGATTTTGCCACCAAAGGAGTAAGCATCACCATCTACTCGCGCTCCTGACTTGAGGATAATATCTCCGCCAAAGGCAATTGCAGTATCCAAAACTCTAGCATTAGGTAATACCGTCACACTCCCACCAAAAGCACTAGCGTTTTCGACAGTTTGGTTTGCTGGAACACTCACGCTGCCACCAAAGCGAATCAGGTTGGTATTATTAATATTAATATCAGTCTGCGCTAGCGCATTTCCAGCAAAGATTAAATAAATGGTGGCTATAAATGCCAAAATTAATTGTTGCCATTTCATATATTTTATCCTTGCTAATACTCAGATAAGTGAATACTCCTCATAGTACTAAAAAAAGATGAGGAACCCGTGAGGAAAGTTATCCTCTCAGCAGTTTTAATCATTAGCGGTGTATTAAGGAGTGCTCGAAAATCTAGTATTTATTGATAAAATGGGAGTTTTACTTGGCTTGGCACGAACTAATACCCGTGCTGCGCCTGGGGAAAGAGCTGATGATTTTAAACCGTTTTACAGAGGTAGGAAAGTTAGTGTGATTAGTGCAATCACAAGTTCTAAAATATTGGCTGTTAATGACTATTGATAAGTCGCTCATAAACCCGCGAACTGCTGTATCTGCGCCTGTCAGTGTATTCCGCAATCGATTTTGTTTGACCTGAACGTTAACTTCGTTAGCTAGTGTGCTAACTAAGATTATTCGCAATTTAAACACTCGATTTATGGGGAAATTCAGCGTTATTATTAGAACTAGAAGCAATTTTGCTCAGAGCAACCGAGCCGCCATATAACGTTAAGATTCCGATGGAGCGTTAAGCTATGCAATCGAAGAGTTTAGAACAACTTACGCCTAGCGCAGCTCAAACGATCCTGGCAAATTTGCCAGAACGGATTAAAACGGCATTTATAGATTCGGCAAAGCCGAGGCTACGCCAACGAGCGGCTGAAATTAACTATCCAGTTGAGGCATTGATAGAGATGGCTTGAGCTGGTTATTTGGATAGTGAATCGATTACCTACGGTAGGTCAAAGACCAACGGATTTGTAAACTGCAAACCTAATCGCGGTCGAGGTTAGTCCGACTCAACAATTACTCCATCTACCATCCGAATTATCCGTTTTGTTCTGGCTGCGACATTAGCATCATGAGTAACGATCGCGATCGTCGTACCTTGTTGATTTAACTCAGTTAGCAAATTCATAATCTCCTCAGAAGTTTTGGAATCTAACGCGCCAGTTGGCTCGTCGGCGAGGACTAAGGCGGGATGATTGACTAAAGCACGGGCGATCGCGACGCGCTGTTGTTGTCCGCCTGAGAGCTGATTGGGACGGTTCTGGATCCGATCTTTCAATCCAACTTGGACTAATGCTGCTGTCGCTTGTTCGATTCGTTGCGACTTATCGACATCGGCATAAATCATCGGTAGCATCACATTCGAGAGAGATGTGAGCCGTGGTAAGAGGTTGAACTGTTGAAACACAAACCCGATATATTGATTGCGAATATCGGCAAGTTCATCATCATCGAGGGTAGTCAGATCTTGACCTGCTAAAAAATATTGCCCGCTGCTTGGCCTGTCGAGACAACCGATAATATTCATTAGGGTCGATTTTCCCGAACCTGATGCCCCCATAATCGCCACATATTCGCCTTCTTCGATCGACAAATTAATGCCCTTGAGGACTGGCACTTCGATCGTGTCTAAGTGATAGGTTTTGGTAATATCTTCGAGCGAAATCATGCTTGCCATAATTATTAAATGCCAACGATTGTTCGCAATTCCTCCTTTTGTAGATGCAATGTCTTGTCGGTTTTTTATTCTGGGGGAACCCCAGAATAAAACCGCCGCTTCATGAAAAGTACATACCAAAGAAGGAATTGCACGTTACTTATTACTTAGGAATGAGGATTAAATAATATATATACCTACAATGATAAGAATTGCTAATTCCTTAACCCTTGGGTACCCACGAGGGGCACCCCTACAGATCGATCGTGGGAGGTTCAATTCTTGCAAGTTATTTAATCCTCATCCCTTATTACTTATTACTTATTACTTATTACTTATTACTTATTACTTATTACTTATCAATCCCCATGCAATGCCAAGATCGGGTCTAACTTTGCCGCATTACGAGCAGGAATACCGCCCGCCAGTACCCCAACAATCAGCGAAAGGACAAAACCCACCACCACTGATAATAGAGACACCACAAACGGAAATTTGAAGATCGTCGCGGTAGCAAAAGCGATCGCTACACCCAATCCAATCCCGATCGCACCGCCAATACTAGAAATCACGATCGATTCCATCAAAAATTGATTTAGAATCGCCCCGCTAGTTGCACCGACCGCTTTTCTCAGACCGATTTCCCGCGTTCGTTCCATCACAGAAACTAGCATGATATTCGCGATGCCAATGCCACCAACGACGAGCGAAATTCCGGCGATCGCACCAACCATCAACGTCAACGAACTCGTAATATCCGTGAAAGCTTTAATCAGATCCACTTGATTGGTAACGCGAAAATCATCCTCTTTGGGTGGACGAATATTATGGCGCAATCGGAGCACATTCGTCACCTGAAATTGTGCGGCTTCGAGTTGGTCGGCATTGCTAGATTGGAGCAAGAAACCATTAATAGCTGTACCTGTAAGGGAATTGTTACCGACAATTTCGGCGGACATATTAGTCAGCGGTATATAAATAATGTCATCGGCATCTTGTCCGCCGATCGATCCTTTTGACTCCATGATGCCGATAACAGTATAGCGGTTGCCTCGAATCCGAATATCGGCACCGATCGGATTTTCCGATGGCGCGAACAAGTCATTCCGAACTTTGGCACCAAGGACAACGACTGGTTTGGCGATATCCAAATCCTCCTGGCGGAAAAATGCTCCTAGTTGCGTGTGAAGATTTCTGACAACTGGCAGGTTCAAATCTGCGCCAATGACACTTGTCGCAATATTGACATTGCCCCGCACTACCTGAATATTCCCGCGTTGTAAAAATGCGGCAACTGCGGTAGCGGCGGGGACTTGCTTGGCGATCGCCTGAGCATCTTCCCAAGTCAATGTACTAGCAGAACCAGCCCCCTGACTAATTCCACCCGTTCGCGCCGATGCTGCTGATACTTGGAGGATATTTGTACCCAATGCCTGAATTTGTAACTCGGTGGATTTTTGGACACCTTGACCGATCGATGTAATCGCAATTACAGAAGATATCCCAATAATTACCCCCAACATCGTCAATCCACTGCGGACTTTACTACTCCACAGTGTTTCCACTGCCATCAAAAATATTTCCAGCAGCGAGATTTTGCGTTTGTGACGGCGGGAGGGACGCAAAAGAGATTTGTCAGGCTGCTCTGTTTTGATAGAACTAGAATTTGGGCGGGTAAATCCCCTCCGAGGAGGGGTGCCCGTAGGGCGGGGTGGGTTAGATCTACGCATAAATTCAAGTATCCATAAATGGTAGTTGGGTTGAGCCTCGTTGGCGAAGCCTTTTTGCTGTTGGCGTTAGCCTGCCGTAGGCACGGCAAACGCTACGCGTTGGCGGAGCCTTGCCCTTGGCATTACGGAACGAAATAAACCAACGCTCTGGGAATGTTGGGTTATTTCGAGGCGAAAGGCTACGCCAACGAGGCTCAACCCAACCTACAGATGTGCCTACCTTCCACCCCCACCACCTGTAATCGATGTTACCTTACGAGTTCCGGGTGGAAAGCTGAGTAAAACCCGTTCGTTCCCAGTTAAACCAGACTTAACTTCAGTCTTATCATTTACAGTCGTCCCCACCACGATCGGCGTAAATACCGGATCGCCGCCTGGTTTCGCCACATATACACCCTGAGCTGTCTTCTCTTGGACGATCGCCGCCGTCGGCACAATCAGCACCCCATTCAGCTCTCCAGCTCTAAAATCGATCGTCACATTCATCCCTTGACTGAGCAGTTTTTCGGGGTCAGCAACCGCTACTTTCACCTCAAAACTGGTCACATTTTGTTGCACCAAAGATTGGGTAGCAACTTGTGTCACCTTGCCTTCAAAGGTTTTGCCAGAATAAGCATCCACCTTAATTACTGCTACCTGCCCGACGCGGATTTGGGAAATACTGGCTTCGGCTACCTGTGCCACAATTTCATTCGTGGATGCTAGAGCCAGAATCGAAGATGAGGTTGCCGAAGTCACTGCACTACCCGCCGTTGTGGGAGTGACGAATGCACCAGGATCGGCATATTTACGCGCGATAATCCCCGCGAAGGGGGCACGAATTACGGTATCGTCGATATTCCGTTGAGCGATCGCCACTGCACCTTGAGCGGCTACCACCTGAGCGCGAGCTTGGGCGATATCTTCGGGGCGAGATCCGGCTTTGAGGAGGTTTAATTCCTGTTGTCGCTGGTTGAGGACGCTTCTAGCTTGGGCGATATCTTCAGGGCGAGATCCGGCTTTGAGCAGATTCAATGCCTGTTGCCGCTGATTGAGGACGCTTCTAGCTTGGGCGATATCTTCAGGGCGAGATCCGGCTCTGAGTAGATTCAGGGCTTGCTGGGCTTGTTCTACTTGCGCTATCGCTCCCTCACTAGTCGATCGAGCCAGACTCAATGCTTGTTGAGAGATCGCTCCCTGGGATTGTAATTGTTGGTTGCGACGGAGATCTCCGGCTGCTTGTCTATAGGTAGCCTGAAGTTTATTCAGGTTGGCTCTAGCTCCAGCGATATCTTGCGATCGATTCCCCACAATTAGCTTTTGCAAGCTAGCGTTGGCTTCTGCTACCTGCGCTGTAGCTCCGGCGATGTCTTGCGATCGATTCCCCGCAATCAGCTTTTGCAAATTGGCATTAGCTCCATCTACTTGTGCTCTGGCTCCAGCGATATCTTGCGATCGATTCCCCGCAATAACCTTATTCAAATTCGCCTGAGCAGCAGCAACATTGCCCTGTGCCTGGAGCAATTGCCCTTGAAGGTTTGAATTATCCATATAAGCGACAATCTGCCCTGGTTTGACAAAATCACCTTCTTTTACCAGCAGCCGTTTTAGGACACCGGAATTTTTGGGGCTGACATTGACCGAACTTTCGGGTTGCACGGTGCCATTGGCGGATACCAAAATTGTCAGATTCCCTCGCGTGACTGCTGCTGTCTGAATCTTGCTTTGTGCCTGCTGTTTGGGCACTGTCACCAATTGATTATAGGCAGCATAGCTACCAACACCAGTGAGTGCGATCGCCACCAGCGACCACATTAGCCGTTTGTCGATCTTTGGATGACGTAGCGTTTCCGACAGAGAATCGATGCCCTTTTTGAAATTCAGACTAATACTTAACAAAGGTCACCTCAAATTTGGGTGTGAGGAGATTGGTAGATGCCAATATCCTAGTAGTTGTTTCTGTAATATCGACTATCGCGGCGGTATCGACCATCGCGGTTATATCGATAGTCGCGGTTGTATCGACCATCGCGGTTATATCGATAGTCATAGTTGTATCGATAGTCGCGGTTGTATCGTTCACGAAGTGTGGGCTTTGCCCAATAGTCACGGTTGCGTTGGCGACGTTCTTCCCGTCGTTGCAGCCATTCTTCGCGGCGATTGTCCCGTTCGCGGTTGCGGAAAATAGTTTGGGAGTGAAGATTTTCGGCTGGTTGTTGGAGCGACGGCTGACTATTTGCACTCATCGCTTCAGAGTTGGGTGCAATGGAGATTACTGTTAATAATCCGATTGCTAGTGAGATAAATTTTGACATAGTTGGTTCGATCGCCTCAAATTTTGGTGTTAGGACATCGATCGATGCCAATGTCCTAGTTGTTATTTCGGTCACGATTGCCTTGATTTAGAATCGGAAACCAGCACCAACGGTTACAGTATTGGATTGACCCCGATCGTTATTGATTGGGATAATTAATGCTCCTTTTAATCGGATGCTATCAGTGAGATCCAGATCGACTCCGCCAACCAAACCAAAGCTAGTGATAGTATTGCCATTGGTATTATTAAAGTCTACCGAAGCACCAACAAAAGGGGTAAGTTGGAGGCTGTCAGGATTATTGCTGAGATTGAGATCGTAGGTTAATGCCGTACCATAATTAGTACCACCACTAGGAAAATAGACAAATGGGCGGAGCGACAAATTGTTACTTAACCCAAATTTAGAATCAATCCCAAATATAGTTTGTCCGGCACCAAATCCGACCGATGGCCCGATCGAATTTCGACTTCGACTATATGTAGAAAACTCCCGTCGGCGTAACTCGCGATTTTGGTCGCGAAGATACTGGTTGTCACTATTTTGGTCGCGATCGTATTGAGCGATTTTCGTGTCCACAACAGGCTTCTGCTCGCGTTGGCGTGCCTCTAGCTTGTTCTGACCGATTTTTTCTGCATCTAGTGCCTGTGCCGTAAAGGGCGTAGTCACTACGAATCCCATACCTACCAGTAATAACAAAAATATCTTTTTCATCAGATTATTTCCAAGGTGTAAAAATTAGATCGATCGATTGAATTTAGAACTTAATCGATCGACCATGTTTTCAATTTAATCAATCTAATAAACAAATCACTCTCTCTAAAGACATAGATAAAAGTACATTGATAAAATGGAATAATTAGGATTAATTTTTATTATGTAATTATAATTAAATTGCACCTAAAAATACTCTATTTTAAGCCGCATAACTAGCTTTATGAAATATCTTTGAGATTTAGGGCATATCCTTATTATGAAAAAGACATACCCTTTGAATGACGTATCGTCTCCGTTGGCGTAGCCTCTCGCTTGCGAGAATAGAGAATCGATGCCCTTCTTTAAATTCAGACTAATACTCAACAAAGGTCGCCTCGAATTTTGGTCTATCGTTGGCGGAGCCGCGCCGTAATGCCAAGGCAAGGCTGTGCCAAAGGCAGGCTTACGCCAACGCCAACGCGGAGCGTCTGCCTAAGCAGAGAGGTAATCGCCTTCAATTTCGGATATTAGCCTCGATTCATGCCACCAGAAACTCTTCGAGTGACTTGAATGTAGGTTCGATACCCACGCCGCTCCAAGCGATTGGCAGCCTGCCTTGCATCGCGACGATTGGTGTGGTATCCCTCAAAAGTCCACTGCCGATCTCCACGGTTGCGGTAATAAACAGAAAACTGGCGATCGCGATTTCGGTTGTCGCGATACTGGTTATCACGATCTTGGTAGCGATCGGCAGTGGACTTTTTAAGGCTACCGTGTATACACAAGTCCATTGGAGTTGCTGCGTAGTCTTTTTACCCCACCCCAGCCCTCCCCTTTCCAAGGGGAGGGAGCGAAAGCCCCCCTTTCCAAGGGGGGTTGGCAGGGTGGATTAATTTTCAGCAGAGGATTGTCTTTAGTCCATTTCAATGGACTTTTGCCATTAGCCCCTGCTTGGTGCGCTAAACCGTCGGGAAACCCGACGAGCGCGCATCCGCCAATTTATTTGTTCGCGTTCGCAAAGCGTTTGCCTCCGCAAAAGCGTCTGCCTGCGCAGAGGGCGGTTGAAGACTAAATACTGGGGACAATCATAGAAATCGTCAATGAACCTACGGCAATAATTTTGATAACGGCATTTACGGCGTGTGCATACTCCCATTGGTTCCGATATTGCATCCAATCTACTGGAATAGGATTAGTTAGCCATTTGGCAAATTCAGCATTCATCGGTGCGACAAACACGATCCAACTTACAAATGCCAGCATCAAGAGAATTGCTCCGCCCAATGTCCAGTAAAAAGCTGCACCTCGATCTCGAACCAGAAATGTCAAGATAATTGCCGTTAGAATTGCAGTAATTTCAAAAACTGCACCAACTGTGCCAAATAACTTATAAACATTTTCAACAACCGTCACTCTCACCCAAAGTTGCTGGTCAAACCGCATTCTTTGTGGCAACTCTAGCAAATGCGTCATCGATAAACTGAGACTAAATGCAGCCAGCATCAGTGTAGTAAATCGCCAAGTTCTGAGGAACGTCATTTTGTTCTACCTTCCCAAAGCTCCGATGGAGATAAATGTCAGTTAACTTCCCCAACTAGCTCCCGTTGGAACTTAAAACCTGGGTAGTGAGGTAGTTCCTGGGCATTTTCTGCCGAAGATAGGAAGTGAATGCCGTGGGCAGCACCCACGCGGATGGAATCACCAGGATCGATGAATTCATCGGTGAGGACATCATTAGGCAGCTCCATGCTCGTCGCAGGCGTACCCATTGCCATTAAATGGCGATCGAGTCCAACCACATGTTCGCCCACAGCCTGAACCGAAATCAATGCTCGGACTTGCGGGGAACGGATATAAAAAGCGTGTGCCTTGCCTTGAGGGAGGAAGACCATTTCCCCCGCATTTACTACCATGCCCTCACTATCTCCACAGTAGAATTCCATTACGCCCTCAAGCACGTAATATGTTTCATGCTCCCACTCATTCATATAAGGGAGTGGCTCGTTACCAGGTTTTGCGCGGTACTCGATCGTTGCGTCGCGACCCCCCGAATCCTCTCCTTTGACTAGGAAGGAAAATAAACCGCCCTTGTAGAGTGTGGTCGATTCGAGTGTAGCTCCGCGCTGGTAGGGGACTGGTGATGCTAATTTAGTTTGTGTCATGATGCTCTTTGTTGTTTGTATTCAGTAACTTCTTATCTTGTTTCTATTCGGCAACAAGGGTCTAAAACCCCTACCTTTAGGTAGATAGTGTTTGAGACGGGGTTTGAATCCTTGTCTCAAACACGAACTTAGTACTTATTACTTAGTACTTATTACTTAATCAATCGGCGGCGTTTTTCGGTTTCCTATCACACCGCCTACTCGACCTTAGTTCCCTCCAAATCCATCAAGACAGACCAATAATCTTCACACAACCACTCCCAATGGGTAGCCATGTTCTTTCCGTCATTGCGAAACGTATATGTGGCGCGGTATTCTGTTCCGATATATGACGACCAAACACCATCACGGATCATCCGCTGACCGAGGTGAATTCTGCCATAGTTGTCAAATATCTGAGCAGGATATGTCTGACTCGCGACATCATAGCCGATTGTTTCTGTTCCACTTAGCGGTAAGTCGCCGATTTGCCCGTTAAAGTGACGAACGAGAAAAAACCCACCTGGTAGCCACTCGTAGATTTCCGCCCCAATCCACCGCACGGGTGAGTCGTAGGGGTTTTCCTTTGATTGTCCCGTTCCGTAAGACAGTCCTTCTGTAGGCCACTTGCCGACAAATATATTCAGAAGCTGGAGTTCGGCACTGGGGGTGAGCGGTGGCTGTAGAGACTGGGGTTTTGTTGCTGTTGCTTTTCGTGACATGGTTGGAGCTTCCCAATGTTTGATAATGGATCCAGCGATCCTCAAGGGTGGAAATCGCCGCATCCGTGGTAATTGCTCGTCTACAAGATTTTCGTCAACTCAATCTCCATCCACGGGAGCCAATTCACCCCGTCGCTGGACTGCGCCCATTTACCTGTCAAAGTGTTGCCAGTACTGGCGAATACGCCTGTGAACCGAGATGATTTGCCCTCAATCGTCCAAGTGTGGTCGCGGAGATTGGCTCGGAATAAGTCGGAGTTGCCGCGACTATCAAAGCTGTGACAGGTATACATTTGGCTCGAAGGATCGTAACCGATGAATTCGAGCTGCTGTAACTCTTCATTCCCTATCTGTCCATCCATACGGTGAACGAGAAAAAACTTACCAGGCATCCACTCATAGGTGTCCACTCCAGTTACTTTGACTGCTGGGGCATCCGCGCTGGCATGAGTTTCGCCTTCTGTGTTCCACTTCCCCACCAATAGCTCCAGACGCTGGATTTCAGCACTGGGAGCGATAGATTGCCCTTGAGACTGGAGTTTGATGTCGATCGTTTGTAGCATTTTTTATCTTCCTATATTCGATTGAAGGGTTCAGTTGACTAGCTGATGAAAATGCTCGATCGTTAACTTGCGCTCTTCAGTCACAATTTAGTCCTCCCGTTCACTCAATGATTCTGGTTTGTGCGCTGCCTCTTTACCTGTTTTGTCACTTTTTAATAAATATTGAGGATCGTCTTTTGAGGCATTGACATGATGCTTTTTAATATCAGTTGGCTCGGTCAATTTTTGTTCGACAGTACCTTCAATCGTGCCTTGAGAACTTTCCCCTTGCACCTTATCACCTTTGCTAAACTCAGTTGACATGATTTACTTTACTCCAATACTTTTTTGCAGCGTTGGCGTAGCCTACCGGAGGTAATCGTCAATTAAAGGCGATCGCCTTTATCGCATACATCACTTCCTAGTGTTATGAGGTACATTCCCAGCGGTGAAAGGGGTGAGGGAATGTACCTCATAACAGCGGGAAGTGATGTATAGTAACATCTATCTTTATTTATTGGTATTTTCAGGCTTTGGGTTAAATTAGAAAAATTATGATATTAAAATGCTCGTGCTATTTAATAAAATGTGGGTATTGATTTTCTTTGTATACATTCATTTTACAAGCCTCATCAGATTTAAACAGTCAAGATTCAGTAGATAAGCTTTAATTTCGATCGTTCGATCTAAACCAGATGAAAATCCCAATTCTTCAACAATCAGCATTTATTGACAAGGACACTGTTCCTTGTCAAAAACTTGCCATTACCTACGGTAGGCTACGCCAACGACAAATTTCTTCTGTGGCGATTCTCCGTTGGTCGTTGGCGTAGCCTCTCCTTCTGGAGAAGACCTGCCTTCTCTGCGAGACGCTTTGCGAACGGCACGGGGGAGGCTATTGCAAAAGCAAACGCGGAGCTACCGCCAAAGGTTGTAACGTTTTAAGGTAGAAAAGAGCATCTGGATCTGGTACGATCGGCTAGTTCAATACAATTGGACTAATCGATCGTATGACAGTTTCATCTGTTGGGAGTAAAAAATGCAAATCCCCACCTTCACATTGCTGATTGTCGAAGACTTGGCGACAGATAGAGAGCTATATCGAGAGCATCTGAGCCAGGAATCAAGCTGTGTTTATGACGTATTGGAAGCGGGATCTGTCGCAGGGGCACTGAAATTATGCCGTACCAGATCGATCGATGCGATCGTACTCGATTATGTGCTGCCGGATGGGGATGGGCTGGAGTTTCTAGCAGCACTAAACGCTCAAAGTAATGGCAGTAGTCCGCCTGTGGTGATGGTGACGGGAGTGGGCGACCACAGAACTGCGGTCAGAGCGATGAAACTGGGGGCAGAAGACTATTTGGTCAAAAGCGACCTGACCCCAGAACTATTGCGATCGACGATGCGAATGGCGATTGAGAATGCCCGCTTGCGGCTACAGTTGCAGCAGTCTCAAGCGCAAGCCGAACTCACGCTGGAAGCTAAGAATCAGCAGATTACGACGATTTGGGAAAGCATGACCGATGCGTATATTACGATCGATCGCGACTGGCGGATCGTCTATGCCAATTCCGCTGCAACCGAGGTAGTGCGCCAATTAGTCGATCTCACCTCTGAAGAATTTTTGGGTAAAACTCATTGGGAAGTCTTTCCCTGGTCGGTCGGGAATATCGTCGAGCAGGAATATCGCCGCGCTGTGACCGATCGAGTGCCTGTACACTTCGAGCTATTCTATGAGCCAACTGAGACTTGGTTTGAGGTTCATGCTTATCCCTTCCTGCGGAACGCTGCGCGAACAGATGTCGGCTTAGGGGTTTATTTTAGGGATATTAACGAACGCAAGCAGAGTGAAGCGGCACGGATGCAAGCCGAGCGAGAGCGCGATCGGTTCTTCGAGCTATCGCTCGATCTGCTAGCGATCGCCAATTTAGATAGTTACTTCGTGCGCTTAAATCCAGCTTGGGAGCAGACGTTGGGCTTCACTACCGCAGAATTAATGGCAAAACCCTATCTAGACTTCGTACATCCCGACGATCGCTCCGCAACCCTAGCGACTGCCCAAGGATTGAGTAGAGGTCAGACGGTGATTAGGTTTGAAAATCGCTACCGCTGCAAAGATGGCTCCTATCGCTGGCTGTCGTGGAGTTCGAGACCGTCTGACGAGCAGAATTTGGTATATGCAGTCGCCTATGACATCACCGAACAGAAGCGCGATGAAAAACTACTCCGCCAGAGTGAGGAATTAAAACGTCGCATCTTGGAGAGCAGTCGCGACTGTATCAAAGTTGTGGACTTACAAGGTCGTTTGATGTACATGAACGATTACGGACAGTCACTGATGGAAATTGATGACTTTGATACTGTCGTTAGGAGTCAATGGATCGAATTCTGGCAAGATAGCGCACGAGAATTGGCTCAAACTGCCTTTAGCACAGCCTTGGCGGGGGGAGTCGATCGGTTTGATGGTTCTTGTCTGACTGCCAAAGGTACACCGAAATGGTGGGAAGTAGTTGTGACACCGATCCTTGCTACCGATGGTGAGGTCAGCCAAATTTTATCGGTTTCGCGCGATATGACCGAACGAAAACGGCTGGAGGCGGTGCGGCTAGCAGCCGAGCAAGAGCGCGACAGGTTTTTCAGTCAGTCGATCGATCTCTTGGCGATCGGCAATTTCGAGGGGTATTTCGAGCGGATCAATCCGGCTTTCGAGCGATTGTTGGGTTTTACGGAAACTGAATTTGTCTCTCGACCCTTTATCGACTTCGTGCATCCAGACGATCGCGAAGCTACCCTGGCTGCCGCTCAAAGCTTGGCAGAGGGAGAGATCTTAGTTGACTTCGAGAATCGCTACCTTTGTAAAGATGGCTCCTATGTCTGGGTGTCATGGAATGCGACCCCATACCAGCAGAGCAATTGTTGGTATGGTGTCGGTCGAGATATATCCCTTCGTAAAAGCCAGTCAGCGGCACTACTTCAGAGCGAACGGAAGTTTAGTGCCATTTTCAACCAGACTTTCCAGTTAATGGGATTAGTGAGTCTTGATGGGGTGTTGCTAGAGGTCAATCAAGCAGCCTTAGATTCAATCGCGGCTCCAGAGTCCGAAATCATCGGCAAAAGCTTTTGGGACGCTCCCTGGTGGCATACAGAGCAGCTCCAGCAGCAACTTAGGGACGCGATCGCCAACTCCGCCAGCGGTCAATTTGTCCGCTATGAAGTGGAATTTCCCAATCTCAGTGGCGAAATGACGATTACGGACTTTTCGCTCAAACCGATGTTTGATGAAGTCGGACGAGTTGAATCGATCGTCGCAGAAGCCCACGACATTACCGATCGTAAACAGGCTCAAGCCGATTTGGAACAGCGCAATCAAGAGCTAGACAGCTTTGTCTATATCGTCTCTCACGACCTCAAAGCACCCCTGCGGGCAGTTGCCAATCTCTCCCAATGGATCGAGGAAGACTTTGACGGATCGCTCAGTGTCGCCAATCAACAGCAAATGACCCTGTTACGTAGCCGAGTCCACAAGATGGAAGCGACGATCGATGGATTGCTCGAATATGCCCGCATTGGGATCGCAGTTGAGGCGGTAGAGTCAGTCTGCATCGCCGAACTGCTGGCTGATGTTATCGATTCGATCGCCCCACCGCCGACATTTAAGATCTCTCTACCGCCCTAACTACCGACGTTATCGACTCGGCGGCTACCATTGTTCCAGGTACTCGCCAATCTCATCGGCAACGGCATCAAACATCATCATTCGGAGACTGGCTCGATCCAGATTTCGGTCGGACGAAAGCGCGCCACCAAGGCGGTCGAAGATCGTGGTGACTGCTATGAATTTGCGATCGCTGACGATGGCCCAGGGATTGCGCCAGAGCATCACGATCGAATGTTTAAAATCTTCCAAGCCGTGAATCCGCAAAAGCGATCGGACAGTACGGGGATCGGACTGGCGTTGGCGAAGCCTACCGGAGGTAATCGTCAAAAAAATTGTCGAAGCCGAAGGTGGGACGATTTGGCTGGAGTCCGAACTTGGTAAGGGCACGACATTTTACTTTACCTGGCTCCAGGGTTAGCATTGAGCGGTTATGCCAATGCCATTTGTGTAAACTCTGGAAAACTACAAGTTTGAGGGGGTTGTCTAAACTAGCCAGTTGACGACTGGTCATGGACTGGCTCCATGTAGATCCTTGCCCAAGCCATGATGCCGTTACGCAAGCCAGCAACGGAAACACCGCGCAGATTCAGTACCGCTCCCGACGTGCGCGTACCTTGCCAGTGCCATTCAGCCCAAGCGAGGTCATCGTGGATCGTGGCAGCGACCAAAGTTGCCCGTAAATCTGGAACCTGGGCAAACAAGCCAGTCCAGTTCGATCGGACTTGGGCTAATCCGTTGGCGGAGCCTCTCCTTTGGAGAATGACGGCAATCTCAGGATGCAGCGGTTGTTCGCCCTGATAATCATTAGTGAAGCAACTTGCGATCGCGTCAACGTCGTGTGCGTTGATGGCATCAGACATTCGTTGCAGTACTGTTGGCTGCTCATATTGAGCTGGTGCGATCGTTTTTTCTGTTGTGTTAGGCATTATTCTTGATTTCAGTCTCCCGTAAATTTTTCAACGCGCCGCTCCAAGCGATCGTTTGGTCGAGCATCTTGTGAACCGACTTCGCTTGATGAGCAGCAGGTTTGAATACGCTAAAATTCTCGAAGTCCGTTTTGAGCGAAAGTGCAACCTGAGAGCGAACGTCGGCGATTTCCAACTCGCTCACGATTGCTCTCAAGTTCTCGACCGCTCGTGTTCCGCCTAATCCGCCGTAGAAATGTAGGGTGGGCACTGCCTAGCATGTTCATTCTGTGCCTTTTTAGGCGATAGATGTTCATGCAGAATATGTGAGACTATTTGCATGAAAGCTGCCGTAGCAAAGGCTTTCTGCCAGCAGCGACACAAAAACTGCATGAGCAAAAAAGGATGAAATCCTATCAAAATCAACATGCTAGGCACTGCCCACAGACCATCAACTCCCTTCCCACCCAAGAAATAGACATTTGCAATTCACTATCCACTATCCACTATTCACTAATCGATCGTAGCCACTCTAAATATTTAGATTGCGAAACCAATAATGGTCTGTGGGCAGTGCCCACCCTACTGGAACTATCCACTATTCACTAATCGATCGTAGCCACTCTAAATATTTAGATTGCGAAACCAATAATGGTCTGTGGGCAGTGCCCACCCTACTGGAACGACAAGGCTAAAAATGTGGGTAAAGCGATCGCGCAAAAGATTACTGATTGTATTTTCCAGCACTTTGTCTGCCCACATTTTTAGCCTTGTCGAGCCACTACGTTTCTTCACTACCCTACTGGCACGATCGCCTGACCAGCGGCATTATTGATCGGCCGCACTTCCAGCCCAATTCGTTTGACATTGAGCAGGTGACGCGGGGTGATATTGTCGGTGCTGATGGAGCCGCCCAAGGTTCCGGATCCAAGGGACAATGCTGGGGCAAATTCGGTGGTGTGACCGACGGCTCCGACGGCAGAAGGGGTATTAATCAAAAAACGGTGGGCGGGCAGGCGATCTGCAACGACAAGAATCAGGTCCCGATCTTGGGTATGTAAAGCCATGGAATGACCAAGACCACCAAATTGTAACAATTCCGTGGCTCGTTCCAATGCTGCTTCACGGTTATCGACAGTGTAGAACGCTAACACGGGAGACAGTTTTTCGCCGGATAGGGGAGTCTCCGTGCCGACGGCGGTGAGTGGGGCAATCAACACGCGGGTGTGGTGGGGGACGCTGATGTTGGCTAAATGGGCGATGGCGATCGCCGATTGGCCAACGATCGCGGGATTAATCCGACCATTGGAAAACATTACTGCCACCAGTTGAGCTTGTTCGGCAAAACTGAGAAAATAACCGCCCTGAGACTCGCATTCGGCCATGACAGTGGCTTGGATTGCCCGATCGCAGATGATTGCCTGTTCGGAGGAGCAGAGCGTGCCGTAGTCAAAGGTTTTGCCAAAGTAGATGTCGGCGACGGCTTTGGGGATATTCGCACTTGTCTCAATCCAAGCGGGTACGTTCCCTGCCCCAACACCATAGGCGGGTTTGCCGGAAGAATAGGCGGCTTGCACCAGCGAGTCGCTGCCTGTGGCGAGAATCACGTCGGTGAGCGGATGTTGCATTAAGGCGGTAATCGTATCGCGGCTGGAGCAACTCAGGCATTGGATCGAATCGATCGGTGCCCCCGCTTGAATCGCCGCATCCTGAAGAATTTTTGTGGCGGCAAGGGTCGATTGGGTGGCGCGGGGATGGGGCGACGCGACGATCGTATTGCGGGATTTGAGCGCGATGATTGCCTTGTACATCAAGGTCGAAGTGGGATTGGTCGAAGGAATAAATGCCGCCACAATACCCATGGGTGAAGCAATTTCGAGCAAATTGCCATCGTGAAATGTATTAATTACCCCACAGGTTTTCATTCCGGCGATCGATCGGGCGAGGCTGTTGGTACTGAGGAGATTCTTTGTGACCTTATCGGGCCAATTGCCGAATCCGGTTTCATTTTGAGCCAGTTTGGCTAATGATTCGGCGGCGTTCGCCCCCGCTTCTACCATGGCTTGAATAATCCGATCGATCGTCGCTTGAGAGAAGTTTTGAACGATCGATTGAGCGACTTTTGCTCGTTCCAAGCTATCTTGAACAGCTTGAATCGGGCATGAATCGATTTGAGTTTGCATAAAGTCTAGGAGGTAAGATGCAGAAAGCTAGATTCTTTATTAATCTTTCACACTTATCGTCGGTAGTGTTGTGTCAACTGACACAATACCACGATTAGTTGGCAATTTAGACAGCAAATTTCTCAATTAACGGGCAAATTTGCCGATCTCTGACCAATTTGATGATGGTTGCAATAAATCGCTGGCCAGTTGTTTATTGATGGCGATGCGGTTCAGGAATTTTAGTTAGGAGAAAGTCGCTTTTTGATGTCTTCTATCTGCCTTTGAAGGTTCTTAACATCTTTGGTGAGTTTGTTGACCATTACAAATGCGATTAGTCCAAATGTGAAGCCGAGAATTCCGAATGTTTCCATATTGGTGTGAGGTGACTAAATTCTTGTTGGACTTTAGAGCGAAGCTCATTCTCGGTACCAGACACGCACACATTGAAAGCAATGAATCGTCATACCTTTACTAATCAGCACTGGGTAGACACCATTACTGACAGGCACTCCGTAGACACTATCACTTGTGCTTTCTGAACTATTTGGTAAAACAAAGGTTTCAACATTCATTACCTGGATCGTGCTATTTTCGATCCACTGATTTACAGCACTAACGACAGCAGAGAAGGATTGATATTCGGCAGGTCTACCGAAGGGTCCCCGTTTAGTAATCTGAGGCGCAAAATATTGGCACTTAATCATTTTATCCACCATCTAAAAATTGTAGAGTTGACCATCACTTCAAGAGTTGCTGATGGGTTTAGGCAGCGATGTCGATTTTTTCATGCCCATCATTGCGTGGAAGACGCTACAACAACCATTGGATTAGCGGAGGAACTAGGTAGCCGAGTGACAACGCCTCCCAGATCGCGCCGACGATGAACAGTGGGAGCGTGGACAGACTCAGCCAACCAAGCTCTTGTAGCCCACGGATGTAACCCTGACGATGGTTCCGAGCACCGATCGTTGCGGGGCGAACCCAAGACCGACCGAGG
>JANOPX010000308.1:0-17081 GCA_031422115.1 Chamaesiphon sp. VAR_4_metabat_408
CTAGAGTGTTGGGTTTCGAGGCTCAACCCAACCTACGCAAGTTATTGAATACTCGTTCCATATTGGGCTGCTATGGTTGTGTGTCAAATGAAGTGTGCATCAACAAAGATTTGGGATCGTGCCTCAATTGAGCAAGGGCAAGTCTCAGAAAAATTACACGGCGATTTATTATGGAGCAATCATACTCATTTATCAACTCAAACAGTCGGGGTACGACTACAGATCGAGTCGGGAATCGGGTGGCACGGATCGCCAGTAGGATCGTCATCTTAGTCGGTGGCTTGGTTTTGATTGGCTGGCAACTGGATCTCTGGTGGCTCAAGAGCTTGATGCCGGGGGCTGCGACGATGAAAGCCAATACTGCCATCTGTTTTGTTTTGGCGGGGATCTCGCTCAAGCTCTCAAGCCGCCAGCGACAAACCACTCTGATGGCCCGAATTGCCACAGGCTGTGCGGTCGCTATTATCCTTATCGCATTTTTAACTATTTGTCAATATATTTTTTGGTGGGATTTTGGCATCGATGAATTGCTGTTTCGAGATCCTGCTGCTGTGGCGACATCGCATCCAGGGCGGATGGGCATCAATACGGCACTCGGTTTTAGCTTTACAGGTGCGGCATTATGGCTAATAGAGCGACATGAGCGGCGATCGCCTAAGCAACAGCATCAAGTACGCATAGACAGAACGACGATCGGCCAAATTCTGACAGTGGTTGCAGGGGCGATCGCTTTGCAATCGATCGTCGGTTATGCCTATGATGTGCGCGTGTTTTATGGATTTAGTGCTGTCACGAGTTCGATGGCATTGCATACCGCTCTGAGTCTGGGGATCTTGTGCGTGGGCATTTTGGCACTCACCAGAGAGCGCGGATTCATGCGAGCGTTGACTAGCGATCTAATTGGCAGCGACGTTGCTAGACGACTTATTCCCCAGGCGATCTTAGTGCCATTGTTCATCGGTTGGCTGATTTTGCGGGGTGTGCAAGCAAATTTGTACGACCCGAACTTTGCTTTGTCGTTGATGTCGCTGTCGATGGTGGCGATCTCGTTGGGACTAATTAGGCAAAATGCTGGTATGCTCAATCGAGTGGACTACGATCGCCAACACATCCAAGCAAAAGTCGAACAGCAATTAGGCGAAATTGAAGCGATCTATCGATCGACTCCAATTGGATTATCCTATATCAGCAGCGATCTCAAATTCATTCGCATCAACGAGCAGTTAGCACAGATAAATGGTTTGTCTGTCTCCGAGCATATTGGGCGAACCATCCGCGAGGTGTTGCCAGAAATGGCCGACACAATCGAGTCAATCTATCGACAAGTAATTGAATCGGGGGAGCCGATTTTGGATCTAGAGCTGAGTGGCAGTACTTCTGCCCAACCTGGTGAGAATCGTTGCTGGTTAGCCTCTTACCATCCTCACCAGGATACACAAGGTCGGGTGATGGCGGTAAGTGCGGTAGTCCAAGAAATTACCGCGCGCAAACATCAAGAGGTCGAACGCGAACGTCAAGCAGCCGCATTGCGGGCAAGCGAACAGAAGTTTAGTGCCATTTTCAATAATACTTTCGGGCTGATTGGGCTATTCGATCTCAATGGAGTGGTGCTAGATGTGAATCAAGCAGCATTAGCATCGATCGTTGGCGTAGCCTCTCCAACGGAGAATAGTCAACCGTCGGATATCGTTGGCAAAAAGTGCTGGGAAACGCCGTGGTGGACGCATTCACCCCAGCTCCAGTACAAACTCAGAAAATCGATCGCCCAAGCCTCCAGCGGGCAATTTGTCCGCTATGAAGTAGAATTTCCCAATCCCAGCGGCGGTGTGATGACTACGGACTTTTCGCTCAAACCTGTATTCGATGAAAATCGAGTCGTCACCATAGTTGCAGAAGGACGCGATATTACCGCACTCAAACAGGTAGAAGCCGAATTGCGCGAGAGTGAAGAGCGGTTTCATACTCTAGCAGATAATATGTCTCAGCTTGCCTGGATGGCTGACGCAAGCGGTTGGATATTTTGGTACAACCGCCGTTGGTTTGACTACACGGGGACGACGCTAGAGGAGATGCAGGGCTGGGGATGGGAGCAGGTGCATCATCCCGAACATCTCGATCGAGTCGCCGCACATTTTCGTCACCACATAGAAATAGGTGAGGAATGGGAAGATACATTTCCACTTCGAGGTCGAGATGGCACGTACCGCTGGTTTCTATCGCGGGCAATTCCGATCGTCGATGAGACGGGGCAAGTGCTGCGCTGGTTTGGCACCAATACTGATATTACGGATCTCAAACAGGCTCAAGCCGATCTCCAAGCACGTCATCAGGAGCTAGACAGCTTTGCGTATATTGTTTCCCACGACCTCAAAGCCCCCCTGCGGGCTGTTTCCAATCTATCTCAGTGGATCGAAGAGGACTTGGAAGGTGTGCTGACAAAGGATACCCAGGCACAAATGACTCTATTACGCAGCAGGGTCGATCGGATGCGAGCGACGATCGATGGACTGCTCGACTATGCTCGGATTGGTCGAACTGAAGGCAAGAGTGAGCCTGTAGTTGGATCGGAACTACTACTGGAGGTAATTGATTCCCTCGCTCCACCGCCGACATTTTCGATCGAGATCGATCCAAATCTACCGACTCTCAATACTAACCGCGTTTTGTTATTTCAAGTATTTGCCAATCTCATCGGTAATGGGATTAAACATCACGATCGACTGGATGGTTCGATTCAGATTTCCGGTCGTGAATGTGGCGATCTTTATGAATTTATTATCGCCGATGATGGGCCAGGAATCCCACCAGAGTATCAAGCTAATATTTTTACAATTTTCCAGACGGGAAATTCTCGAACTACTGATAGTACGGGAATTGGATTAGCAATTGTCAAAAAAATCGTTGAAAGTGAAGGAGGTACAATTCGATTGGAATCTGCGATCGATCTAGGTACCACCTTTTATTTCACTTGGGCTAAATGACTAAGTGATTTGAGTTGCTGCGAAGTCCCTTTACCCCTCCCCAGCCCTCCCCTTGCCAAGGGGAGGGAGCAAAAGCTACCCCTTTACAAGCTAGCTACCTTTGTATGCACAAGTTATTTGAGTTGCTGCGAAGGTTGTTTACCCCCCCCCAGCCCTCCCCTTGCCAAGGGGAGGGAGCAAAGCCCCCCCTTGGCATGGGGGGGTTGGGGGGGTCTTCTAGGGTACAGGTATAAAAAATAACTTTTCAAACACCCGCTAAGGGTTAATTACGCCTGTGAATAGACCTAGTAAAAACAAAGATAGCGGCAGCAAGACTAGGATGCCACTGATAGTTGTGCCTACAGAAGGCGTGATGTTTGGAGGATTTAATTCGGATTGGGGAGTTATGTTCACAATCTTGATGGTTTTGACGAAGTTTGACTTTTATTTTAGATTAAAAACTCACTATTTACGTCAGTCGATCGATAGACTCTCGATCGTCAGTCAAGTTTGCCAAAATGAATATTTGGATTAAGAAAATTACAACTCGGTTGATGTTGATGAGCCGGGTGCAATTTCAATCCCAGTCTCTGGCTTAACTCCAACTATTTTGAGCAAATCTTCAAAGTCTTTATTCTTTATGCCAATCCGATCTAAAGCACTCGCTAACTCGCGCTGAAAAGTATTGAAATCGTCACTATACCCACACTGCTGGGCAGCCATCTGAATTCCTTCTTTCGCATTTGCTTGAGCACAATTAATTAGTTCTGTGCCTTGTAGAGGTGTTGCTGATGCCATGAAATAAAATCTCCAATATTATTTATTACTTATTTGCCGCGATAAACAACAACAGGCACCCGCTTATAAGCAGGCGTACCCGATCGCGGTTCTATTTTTGCCTTGAAAATGACATTTACTTCTGGATAGAACATTAACGCGGCACCCGATCGGACTGCGCCATAGATGATTTCTACATTTTCTAATTTACCTGCATCCCCTTTTACTGTCACGCGATCGTGTGCCGCCAAACCAATTTTTTCAGCATCGATTCGGTTGATTAAAATACAGTTGCGATGGGGCATACCGCGATAATGGTCGCCAATTTTATAGACGACTGTATTGTGTTGGGAATAACTGCGTCCAGTCATTAGGGCGAGAACTAGACTCTTTGTGGATGCCTCAATCCCAAATTCTTCAGCTTCTGGCAAAGTGAGATTGGGTAAAGGTGTCACAAACATATTTGCTTTCCCCGACGGTGTTTTGAAATGAGGCTCGGTCACAATCCGTCCAGAAATAATAAACTCTTCCTTTGTTTCATCAATAGTGGCTATTTTCTCGTAGCCTGGAATAGTTTGAGCGATTAATTGGCGGACATAATAAGGATCTTGCAATTTGCGCCATTGAATCGGCGCATCCCCTAATAAATTATGTGCCAATTTAGTGATAAATTCGACTTCGGCAACTAGATCGGCATCCTTTAAATGAGTTTCACCTTCATCATTGAGCCGCACAAAGTTATTGCCTGATTCTGTCGTCGTTTTATATGGATGCTCGAACCGATTTAAGACGGGGATAATAATCGTGTTAGTTTTTGCGAGTCCATGAAAGTGGCCGATATTGGGTTTGGTGGCTAGATAAATAATCGTATCAATGTTGCCCAAAGCGCGTTTCGCCTGGGCTGAATTGGGATTAGCTCCATAGATATTGCCGCCGACACAGAGCAGACTATCTACCTTCCCTGCTTCGGCGGCTTCAATCAGATCGCGGGTGTGATAGCCCTTGGGAAGTGTCAGAGGTCGCCCTAATAGCCGCTCCAAGGCTTGCTTAATCTCGGCTTTGAGTTTCACCGTCACGCCCATCGAACCAAAGCCCTGGACGTTGGAATGCCCCCGTACAGGCATGACTCCGGCACCCATTTTGCCAGCATTGCCGCTAACTAATGCCGTGTTGGCGATACTATACACATTATCTACGCCGTTAGTCTGTTGGGTAATTCCCATCGCCCAGCCAAATACTACCTTTTTTGATTTACCGATGATGGTGGCGGCGGTTTCGATTTCGGTGCGGGAGACTCCGCAGGTGGTAGTAATAGTTTCCCAATCAGTCGCTTGGGCTTGGGCGAGGATAGCTTCCCAGCCTTGGGTATGTGCTTGGAGGAAGGCTCGATCGATTCTACCCTGCCCCATGAGGGCTTTTTGAATGCCGACGAATAATGCAACATCGCTACCTGGAATCGGTTGGAGATAGAGTGAGGCAATATCCGAGCCAGGAATCAGAGATTTGACAGGAAATGCGGGGGAACCAAATTTTACTAGCCCAATTTCCATGACGGGATTGATGACAATTACTTTGCCACCTTTATCGCGGATCTTAATTAGCTCATTCATCAATCGGGGATGATTTGATGGTGAATTTGCCCCCGCCAATACCACACAGTCAGCTTCCTTCAAGCTCTCCAAACTGACGATCGAAGTATTAGTCCCAAACATCTCATTTAGGGCGGTAGTCGAAGGTGCATGACACAAATCCGAGCAGTCTGCGAGATTATTAGAACCAAGGGTTCGCATCATTAGTTGTAGCAGAAAAGCAGCTTCATTAGAACCCCGCCCAGAACTATATGATGCAATTCGCTCTGGATCTTTTTGAAATGCAGTCGTCGCGATCGAATAAATCTCATCCCAAGAAATTCGCTCATAGTGAGAACTACCCGCCCGCAAAATCACTGGAAAGCTCAATCTACCCAACTTATCAGCTTCCAGGGAGGATAATTGGCGCAGTCTCGCAATTGGATTGGTATCGAAAAAATGTGTCGATACTCCTGGCTGGATTTCCGACGAAATCGCCTCCACACTTTTCATGCAGCGTTGGAGTTTTTCGCCTGTTTCATCGGTAAATCCGCCCTTTTGTCCGCCTGTCCCCCAGGAGCAAGACAGACAAGCACTTTTATGGAGTAGGGTTTTCCAGAGCTTTGAGCCTTGGGGCGATAGTGTTTTTTGTGCCCAGTATTCAATAATGTGTGTTCCCCCGCCAATTTCAGGAGTATCCTCATTGGTTTCTTGGAAAGGTGGTTTGGGCTGGGGGTTAGTTTCCATGCAATCGAATGGTTAGGATAAATTAATTTATATTAGCGATCTCAAAATAATAAAGGTCATGACTTAGGTAAAGTATGACCTCTTTTTAAACAAAGATATTCGGCAGACTTCGCTCTTGACTATCGATGTTTATTTCTATTGCCCTACCTTTTCGGCTTTTGCAATATTATCAAATAAATTCACGATCGAGCATCTATCTTTTGATAGATAAACTTACATCTTACAACAGTGTAAAATACTATCGATTAACTACGACGAAGCGTATATTTGGGAGGCACCCCTACAGACTAATTGTGTAGGGGTGCCCGTCTCGAATGAAACACATGGGTTGGCAACGCTTACGAATCCCGCACTTACGGAGCGAGATTCGTTTGCTAGTGTCGATCGCCTCGATCTGGGACAATCCGTTTGGCTTCATCTTTGATTTCCTCCTTCATCGTGGAGCAGATCTCAGTCATAGTTTGAGTTTTGCTACTATGACCTTGATGACTTGCAAGAATATGCTGGGCTTCTTCTTTAATTTCCACTTTCATCGTAGAGAAAGTCTCATGGGTAATATTGGACTTTGCAGCAGATTCAGTTGTGCTTGGCGGCATCTTTTCTGTTGCAGAATTTTCGTTGTCCATAGTATTTGCTGTGCAGTTGGGCACAAAGTTAGACTACCTATATTATAAAATAATTTTTCGATCCAACCATCTATCAAATTGAATACTCCAGTTGCGGCGATGTCAGATTCGTCAGAGGATGTTTGGAAAGAAAGTAACTTTTCAAACATCCTCTCATACCTTACCGCCAATTAATCGGTTTCAGGTAGACAAATCGGATCGTCGAATCTGCTCGTAGGATGAGGGATTCCCTGCTATTTCGTCAAAACTACCGCACGTTGGGATCGCGGTAGGCAGGCGTAGATTGGCGATTATCTTCTTCCTTTTTTCGTCCCAATAATCCGAGCAACCCGGTTAAACCAGCCAATCCCCATAGACCTGTATTGTCATCATTATTTTCGTAGTTAGATGTAGTCGTAGTGCTTGGCTCTTGAGTATTTGTGCGGGGGGTAGCCGTTTGAGCGGTAACGGGGGAAGTCATTGGTACGAGTGAAACAATGGTAGCAAGGATGCCACCACTAATGAGAACGAGCGAAGATGATTTTTTCATGAGTTTGAACTCCATTATTTAGTAGGTGTGTAATCTCGATCGGGTGTAGCTAAAAGTTTCTGACTACCGATCGAAATCGTTAACTTAATTGCTTACCAATCTATCCAAGCTAGTTGGCAAAGAACTCTGTCATAAGTACCATGTTTAAAAAATCGAGGTATGCCTAACGATGAAAGGAGATCGATCTCAACCAATGAGCGAGTTACACAATCAGTCAAATGCGAGTCAGGATATCCGCAATCACCCCTAATCGTTCGTGGAGACAGAAATGTCATACTATAATTAGTCACAAAAATAGCATAAATTATAACTATTGATGCCTGTCGCTATTGAATCTACACTTCCCGAAATAGCATCCTCAGCCAAAACTAAACTCTGGATGCCAGAGCGAGTATTGTTTACACCTGCTGCCATTGCAGAACCCTGGGGACAACAAATATTGGCGCGGATTGAGTCCTTAAATTTACCAATTGAAATCCTCTCCCACAACCGCATAACTGGATTACGAGGCGAGAATGAGCGCGAAACATATCAAATTGCCAAACGCACTCTAGCTGTGGTCACAGCCCCGCCGAGTAGCTTCAAACTTAGCCCGATCCCCCCTTCCGCAGATTGGCAATTTCACCTCGCCGAAGGGTGTCCAGCGCACTGTCAGTATTGCTATCTAGCAGGTAGTCTCCAGGGGCCGCCTGTGATTCGGGCATTTGCTAATCTGCCGCAGACTTTGGGAAATTTGGCAGCTTACGAACGAACTGGTGCAGCTACCAGCTTTGAAGTTAGTTGCTATACAGATCCTTTGGGCATCGAGCATCTCACAGGCAGTTTAGCGGAGTGCATCCGCTACTTTGGTAGCCGCGAGGATGGATATTTGCGCTGGGTGTCCAAATTTGATGGGGTCGATGCGCTGCTGGATTTGCCCCACAACGGTCGCACTCGCTGTCGGTTTAGTGTGAATGCGGCACCTGCTTCATTGCGATTTGAGGGCGGTACAGCTTCTGTGGCGGCTAGGTTACAGGCATTGCGGAAGCTGGCTTTGCCTGCCGTTCGCGGTGGCGGTGGCTATCCGGTTGGGTTGGTAATTGCGCCGATTATGCCGATTGAGGATTGGCAATTGCATTATGGTGAATTGTTGGACTCGATCGAGACAGCATTGGATTTTGATTGCGATTTGACATTTGAGCTGATTTCGCACCGCTTTACACCAGGTTCCAAGGAAACTATCTTGAAATGGTATCCTCAGACCAAATTAGAGATGGAGGAGTCTAGTCGTACAGCCAAACGCAACAAGTTTGGTGGGACTAAGTACGTGTATGAGAAAGATGTGATGAAGGAGTTGCGTGGCTTTTTCGATCGAGAATTAGCCCGCCGATTCCCTAATGCCATAATTCTGTACTGGACTTGACACACAAGTCGGTTGAACCTTGTAGTCCCTTTACCCCACCCCAGCCCTCCCCTTGCAAAGGGGAGGGAGCCGGAAAGCCCCCCCTTGGCAAGTTTCTCGTCCAATGCCACTAGAGGCTCCGACAACGGTGACAACTTGTTGTTCGATCGGTTTGAGTTTCATGTGGATTTAGATTTTGATATCCAAAGATCCTAGCCAATCGAGATGCGAACTGCCTTCTCTCACAAGAGGGAGATTTTGTTGGCATGGATATGGCACGGAATTTTTTGCAGATGGGCTACACGCGATCGCGTCGTTATGCCAATCATAAATCAGGGCGCAAATATGCCAAGGATTCCAAAATTATCTTACCAAATCGGGAAGATCCAATTAAAGCCGAAGCTGCTAAAATTTTTCATGAAGTATGGCAATTAGCCAAGACAGATCCTGATTATTTGATGATGCGCGAACGACATCTATTTATCACATCTCCCTCAAACGAGCGATCCCTACCTCTTTCGGATGATGAAATGTCAGCAAAAGCTTTGTAAGTTGGGTATTAATCATCGATCGAGAATCTACATCATGGCTAGCCAAAGACAAATTCAAGACAATCGCGAATCAACTCAAGAGGACTCTCTAGGAATTAAAGATGCCCAACAGGTAGAAAGCCACAAAGTCGAAGCCAAGCCCAAAAAACCAGAAAAATCCTCTAAATCGGCAAATACAGACTCCATTGATGATGGTGAACCTGCCCAAAAATTAGAGTTGCTATCCCAATTGCTCAAGGGCGAAATTAGTGATATCGATCCTAATGCTGCACTGAAAGCGATCGACGAACTGCACGGCTTGCTTCAAAAACTCAAGCAGCCAGAGGCAAAAGAAATCACCACCATGCTCAAAGAACTCCAAAAACTCTTGAAGCAAAAGGAGCCAACCGGACATGCGCTTGGTGAATTAATCGGCGATCTGGGCGAGAAAACGATTGAGATGGCTACTCAATCCGAACCCGGACTTAAAACGCCACTACAACACCTGGGCAAGCAGCTAAATAAACTCGGTCGATCTCTGTCAAAATCAGAAGATCTAGAGTATCTCGAAGGATTAGATGAAGTTGCAGATATCCTCGAGCAAAAATCTAAGAAAATCGATCTCAAACATGCGACGAGCGCGATCGATATCTGGCATGAAATTCTGCAAAAATCTGAAGATAAAAGTCTCAAAGCGATCGCGAGCGAACTCAAAGATCTCAAACAACTCCTCAAAGGAGATAAACCAAAAGCTGCCGATCTCAGCCAGAAATTAATCCAAATTGGCGATCTAACAACCGCTACATCTGCCACCGCCGGACGCGGTTTCAAAGGCGTAATTCAGAAACTGGGTAAAGTGTTAAGTACATTTGGTAAATCCTTGGTGTAGATTTTCTTAGTGCAGATCTACCAAAAACATCGTCAATGTAAATAAGATATTACATTGACGATGATTTTCTATATTGCCATCTCGAAGTAATATATCTATCCTGGAATCTCTTGATTAAGTGTAGGATTACTACCAAATTTTTGAATCACAGATATTATCAAAGCAATTAGGACAACTACCCCCAAATCTCGCCGAAAATAATTAACACCTTGGGTGATTTCGAGGAACGACCAGTACAGTAGTGAACTAAAAGCTAATAAATCTAAGCCAAGTTTAACCTGACCATTTTTAACGACGAACTTTAGCAACGTAGCTGATAACCAAATTAAGATCGGTAGATTGGGTGGTTGACCGATGATAATCTCTCCAGTGCCGTCTCGAAACAACCGATCGAATAAAGTATTATTCATTGTTTTAAACCTGATAAATTTAGTGATTTGTGTTGGCGAGAGTACCCAGAAAGGACACTCCTAAGAGGTTGTTTGAAAAGTATACGGGTGGCACTCGCAAACTCTATAGATCCCCCCCCAGCCCCCCCTTAAAAAACTACGGTATATACACAAGTCGGCTAGAATTTAGTTCCGATTGATTTACCCCCCCAACCCCCCTTTCCAAGGCAGGGTCGATCTATCGAAGAAAGGAAAATAATTTTGTAGGTTGGGTTGAGCCTCGAAACCCAACAGACTTTTCAAACAGCCCCTAAAGGTCGATGGTGGGTGGTACTTTGCTAATTAGCGTGCTGGGATTTGCCTGCTGCTTGGACATCATGTTCGGTTTTGAGCCGAGACACCACATTAAAAGCGTCGGCTTTTGGATAGATGCCATCTTCCTGTACGCCTTCGGTGGGGCCGCCGATTTCATGCCAAGCTGCTAACCCACCCATCACATGAGTTACGGCTTTAAAGCCAGCAGATCGGAGGATTTGGGCGGCTGTATGTGCTTGCTCATCAGTGTCGCCGTAGATGTAAATATCGCGAGTGGGTTGGAGTGCGGACTTCATTTCTGCCAACTGTGCCATCGGCATCGACATTGCCCCAGTGATGCGTCCTCGATTGAAGACTTCATGTTCGCGAATATCGACGATCGATAATGCAGGTTCGCCCCATTCTAGCCGTGTTTTGAGGTCGTAAGCAGTTGATTCCTCCTGAAGCACAACTGGTGTGGGTGTTAGATTGCCGAGCGCATCTTGCACGCCTTCAACGATATCGTGTAAATTTGCCATGACTTGGGTTCCTGAATTTTTGTACTGTTGTTTTAGCATCACAATATCCACTGAAAATCACCTCTATCTAAAGGTAGAACTATGCCCCCAGCCCCCAATCTTAGGGGCATATCTAGTTTCTCTTCATACTTGGAAAACAGCCTCTTAGAAAATCACGATCGATAATATCCGTTAAATCTTCATTTTGATAGATTATTCATCGATCGAAAACACGTCGATCGAGTGATGTCAATTGCGATAAATTAATCGATTATTAAACAGGATGCACTTAACCTGAAGTGTCCCTCGATCTGCGATTCGTTAATGCCAAGGAGCGAAAATCTTGACCGCTAAGTATCTACCTATACAACCATTATGGATAGCGCATGAATTAGCCGCTCGCCAAGTTGAACTCACCGATCTACTCGATCGAATCATCCCTGTCACCGATTTTTGTGCTGGGAATGCGGCGACAATCGATCGAAGTGGAGCCTTTCCCATTCGAGAGTTTGAGCTAATTGCTGAGGCAGGTTTATTGACGGCACCTTTAGCCCGTACCTGGGGTGGATTGGGATTGGGCATCGATGGTAGTTCGATCGCCAAATTGCTAACGCTACTCACCCAAATCGGTCGATCGAATCTAGCCGTGGGGCGAATCTATGAGGGGCATGTCAACGCCCTGCAACTAATTCAGACTTTTGGCACTCCCACTCAGATCGAAACTTTTGCTACCGCTGCCCATCAGGGCAAAATCTTTGGAGTCTGGAATGCTGAAGAAGCCGATGGCGTGAAAATTACCCCCTTAGACGATGGCAACTATCGGCTAGAAGGTGCCAAAACATTCGCGACTGGCTGTGGGTATGTCGATCGACCATTTATTGGTGGAGCCATGCCAGATGGGGCTTGGCAACTGTGTATCGTGCCGATGGATGAAGTCGCCACCGTCAGCGATCTGAGCTGGTGGCAACCTGCGGGGATGCGGGCAACTGCTAGCTGTAAGGTGGATTTTACGGGGGTAATCTTGGATGAGAGCATGTTAATTGGGCAACCTGGGGACTACTACCGTCAGCCCTGGTTGACTGCTGGGGTGGTGCGATTTGCTGCTGTGCAGTTGGGTGGAGCCGCAGCGTTATTTGATGCTACCCGCCAATTTTTGCAGAGTATAGATCGCACCAAAGATCCCTACCAAGAGGAGCGTCTGGGTAGAATGGCACTTGGGATCGAAAGTGGTCAACTGTGGCTCCAGGGGGCAGCTAGCCAGCTCGAACAGTATCATCCGATCTTTGCTGGAGATCCGACGACAACTCACCCTCAAGCAGTGGCTCTAGTTGCTTATAGCAACATGGTACGCACCGCGATCGAGCAAATTGGGATGGAAGCAATCCAGCTCTGTGCTCGATCGGTTGGCACACGCGGATTATTGCCGCCGCACTCGATCGAGCGAATTATTCGCGATCTGACGCTCTATCTCCGCCAACCTGCCTTTGATGCCTCGATCGCTTCAGTCGGGCGGTACGTGCTAAATACAGATATTACCGATACCTTGTGGACAAATGAACTATCTACATAAAGACTGGAAATTCGATCCAGTTACCTCCCGTGCCGTTTTGCCATCACACAAGAGATCGACTCCAACCAACTCTGGTATTCTACTCGCAGATCCCGCAGCTTTACCGATCCGAAACATCAACACCATCAATCGACAGCGAGTGCTGATCGTCGCACCCCATCCCGATGATGAGACTCTAGGTTGTGGTGGAGCGATCTCTTTGCTCTGTCGCCAAGGCTATGATGTCAGTGTGCTGATTGTCAGCGATGGTACAGCTTCCCATCCCAACTCTCAAAAATACCCAGCTCCAATGCTCCGGCGGATTCGATCGCAAGAAACCCTCGCCGCACTAGCAATACTCGGCGTAGATCGATGGGCAGTAACTTTTTTACACCTCAAAGATGGTGCAATTCCCACCGTAACTGCGCCTGAGTTTCATCCAGCGAAAGTCCGCTGTCGCAACTATTTACAAGCAACCCTACCCGATACGATCTTTGTACCTTGGCGACTAGATCCACATCCCGATCATCGAGCCACTTGGCAATTGATTCAAGCAGCAATTTTGAGCTTGGAAATGACACCAAGAACGATCGAATATCCAATTTGGGACTGGGATATCTCCCAGCAGACAACAGCCGATCTCAGTCAAATTACTGGGTGGAGATTAGATATTCAGTCAGCATTGGTAAAAAAAACTCAAGCGATCGAGTCCTACCAGTCGCAATTGGGTCAACTAATTGATGACGATCCGCATGGCTTCTGTTTGAGTGCCGAAATGTTGGCTAATTTTACCCGTCCGTGGGAAGTTTATTTTGAAGAAATAATATGAATTTATCCGATCGAGAATCGCTAACCACTGAATTTTTTGAGCAGCTTTATCAAAAAGATACCGATCCGTGGCAGTTTGCAACCAGCGAGTATGAAGCGAAAAAATATGCGGCGACGCTAAATGCGCTCCCACGCAATCTATATCAATCTGGATTTGAAATTGGCGGATCGATCGGGATTTTGACTGAGAAACTCGCTCGGCGGTGTCAGTCATTACTATCTGTAGATGTCTCGCAGATTGCTCAAGCGCAAGCAATCGATCGCTGTCAGCAGCTAAATAATATTAAGTTTGAGCTGATGTCAGTACCTGGATCGTTTCCCACTGAATGTTTCGACCTAATCGTCCTGTCAGAGGTAGGATACTATTGGTCTTGGGAGGATCTCCGCAAAGCTGAATGTCTAATTGTCGAAGGGTTGCAATCTCAAGGTCATTTATTATTAGTACATTGGACTGCCGATCGAGGCATATTGTCACTATCTGGGGACGAAGTGCATGATGATTTTTTACGATTAGTACCTGGTAAACTAAAACGGATTAAAAGTTTAACCGAGGACAAATATCGGCTGGATTTATTTGAAAAATTTTAGGCATCAGTAATCTTAAATTAAAATATCTCGTAGGGGCTTTGTTTATGCTAGAAATACCCGCAACGCACTATCCAATACTGAACGAACCCGCCCAAACTCACCAGCTACTGTTCGATCGATCTTAATTTCATCAGCAATTTCAAATTCAAAATATTTACCGATTATTCACCAACGATCGAACAGCTAGTAAGCTAGCCTACGGTATTGCGGCTGGTGACTCGCAGTTACGATCGCGCAGAGGAAGTCCAAAAGTTGATGGTGAAATATCTAAGGGTAAGCGATCGAAAATTCTAGTGAGGAGGGTGGGTTTTGTCCAACAATTCTATTATGAACATAGTCACTAGCATAAACCCACCCCTACAGATTCATAGAATAGATAATAGGCTGGTTTATCCTACAAATCTTCGTCCGTAAACAATCATCTTCCAGCAAAACTCGCCCTCTCCACTAGATATTGACGTAGCTCCATAATCGCGATCGTCACGTCGATCGGTTGCCAACGATCGAGATGACTATGGTGCTGACATTGGATGACTCGATCGAATAGTTTGCCAAACGGATGATATTCGCACAACTCATCGAATAGCCAACTAGTAGAAACCCCTAATTTGCCAGCTAGTAGATCCACCTCATGCACAGAGATCTTCGAGTCAGATAATAACTGCTGCCAGAGCGATCGCAGCTTTTGCCGCAATTGAAACCAAGTAATCATCGCAGCGGCGGGTGCGACTTTTAGCGTCGAACCCGCCGACAATTCCGTCCAGTTGCGAAGCTGGGCGGCGAGTCCCACTGGCGATCGCCCCGATAGCCTCGCAGAGGTTGTCACCTGCACCAGGGGGCTGTGGCGAAACCGCGCATCGACTCGGAGTAGAGCTTGATAAAAAGCTTCATCTTCCGGCGTTCTGACTGGGGGAAGTCCCCCAGCTTTGGCATACATTTCGGCTGTCACTGCTAGACTCGCACCATAGTGTTGATAGTGGCGCGGGAGTGGATCGTAAGGATCGGGATCGAGATGAAACTCAACCTGAGCCACAAGCGATCGATAGCCAACTTCTTGGAGAAAGTGGGATTTGGCTTGAGGGTGGAGAGCTTGACGGCTGTGTCGATCGGTCAAAATTCGCCCGCCGACAGCATCTACCCCACGCCTAATTTCATGTAAGATTGCCGCAATCCATGTAGCTGAAACTATAGTGTCACCATCGGTTGAAGCAATAATACCTCGGCTTTTTCCCAAGCTCATCAGCCGCAGATAGGCTTCATCCATCAACATTTTTCTGACATGGCCGATATATGCCAGGTGTGGCGGTAATGTCACCTCAGCCACATGTAAGACTAGATCTGGATGCGCTAATGCAAACTGACGCGCGATCGTCGCCGACTCATCGAGACAATTATTGGCTAAGATAATAATCTCATAGGTGAGCGGGTTCAAAGGCTGTCCATTCAGATCTGTCTGATTTGCTAAAGCTGTGAGCGTTGCAACCATCGTCTGTGCCTCATCCTTGGCAGGGACAATTACGCTGACTTGGCACTGTGGTAATGGCGGGACACCAATTAGGGATGTTTGGATTCTAGCACCAACGGGTTCAGCGATCGTCATTTTGTGCTACTCGTGTCAGGGACACTAACCTCATCGATATTTGCTGGCTCTGAAAGTGATACTACCGGAGCTAATGAGTTGATAAATGTACTCACCAGATGCACGAACGATAATCCTAAAGCTACCGCCGCTAATAGATAACTGTGAATTGTATATAAATGCTCTAAACTAATCGTGCTGACTGTATCACCACCCAATAATACTTGGCGCAGCGATTGACCGATTAAGGGGACGCTTTCAATAATAGATAGCTCAATATTCAGTCGCCAATAACCTAATTGCGACCACTCCAAATTCATCGCCGTCCAACCCAATCCGATCGCCGTCAGAGTCAAGAAAATCCCCGATATCCAACCGACAATCCAGCCGCCAAGCATTTCGCGACCAAAAAACATAACAATGATTTGTACCAATGAGACAATGATTAGACCATTGCCAGCAATGTTGTGCAAACTTCTAATCAACCAACCATTATTCACCTGGTTATTGATATATTCGATCGAAGAGTAAGCACCTGTAGTCGAAGGCGTGTAATAAAAGGCGATCGACACACCAGTAATCGCGGCGATGAGACACAACACGGACATTGCGATCGCCAAGATGGTAGCTAGTTTTCGGAGCAAAAAGTTGGCACGCATTGTATCCATATCAAGATTTAGCCTGGGTGAAAGTGGGTTGGGTGTTTGAAAGGTTATTTGAGTTGCTGCGTAGTCTGTGCTACCCCACCCCAGCCCTCCCCTTGTAAAGGGGAGGGAGTAAGAGCTACTCCTTTTCAAGCTACCGCGTACCGACAAGTTACAAAGGCAGACGCTATAAAGGACGGTGGGGTTTGGGTAGTAAACCAATTGAGACTGAGATCTAGCCAACTCATACACATAAAATAGGTACTTTGAGGGGGGGTTTGGGGGGGGGACATTCCCCCACCCAATGGGGGGTCTGGGGGTCAGAACCCCCAGATCCGGGTTCTAGAGAGCACCAGAATCTCAACGGATCGCAAACACAGGTCGATAAAAACTACCCAACTACTATCGGTGCAACCGCCAACGCACCCGCGATCGCCGCAGCAACCCCAGAGGTGAAAGCAGTTGCAAATAGCCACCAGGCGGCGGTTGCGGCGGCTTTGCGGGTGGCTTCCGCTTGGGCTTGGGCTTGGTGCTTGAGATCGTCGAGCCGCTGCTGAATCTGGGTTTGGATCCGTTCGGCGCGGTGGAGGACATTGGCGCGAGTTTGTTCGACTCGATCGATCATCCGGTTGGCATCGGCGGGAGAGATATCATCCCGCGAACTAATCACGGCGACTAGGGTATC
>JANOPX010000309.1:0-10123 GCA_031422115.1 Chamaesiphon sp. VAR_4_metabat_408
GGCAATTCATGAATTGCCCCTACTTAGGCGATAGCTGAGATGGGGGCAATTCTGGATCTTATTTAATTCTCAATCCTTAATTGCCGATCTCTTTTAAACTCAAAGCAACAGCTTCAGCCACTTTAATTCCATCTACCCCCGCCGAGAGAATTCCCCCCGCATATCCAGCACCTTCACCCGCTGGATACAAACCCTGGGTATTGAGACTCTGACAGTCATCGCCTCGCTTGATACAGATGGGGGAAGATGTGCGGGTTTCGACTCCCGTTAGAGAGCATCGAAGGCGTAGGGTGGGCCCAGCCCACAGATCAAAACGAGACGGAGCAAGCAACTCACAGCATTTTCATCGATTACCTACGGTACGCTCTGCGATCGCGAACCCTTCAAAAAATATTCGTAACCGAGAGCCTCTCCATCAGGAGAATCGCTGGATTAACTTCTACTTTCTTACCGCTAAATATCGATATAATTTAACCGATGATGGGTTTGTGGGCAATGCCCACCCTACGAGATTGACATTTATTCGCTTTTGGTATATGGGATAATGATTATGATAAGTTTTTTGATGAACGGGCAAAAGTCGTTAGCCGTGAACTTTCTGAAAAAATCATTAAGCAAGAGATAGATCGAACAAGACAATCCAATCTTGTTGATGATTTTGACGGAGAGCCAATGACAACCGAATAGCCAGAGATAATACTTTAAATATATAATTAGTAGTGCTCATCGCAAAATACATGACGATCTCTGATAATTCGATCGATCTCTGACGGTTCAATCGAGTTAGAATGAAATGGTAAACTGAATTTGTGTTAGATAGCCAGTGTAAGAGGTTTAGCGGTGAGGATTCCTGAAGATTTAATCATTCCAGATGCCAAAATCACTGGCTATCTATTGGTACCAAAACCACGGAATGATAAATCGAAGTTTTTAGTTCAGGCTGGGTTCACACTGGAAAATCCAGAAGCATTGAAACTAGCCATTCAGACACAGGCACTATCTACAGAAGCAGTTGAAGAGAAAATCAACGAGTATGGTACCTTTTACCAAGTTGAAGCAGATCTCATCGGTGTAAATGGTAAATGGTACGATCCTGACAGTTATTACCGTTTGGCTAGAAAGACAGATCGATGGCAAATTTCAATTCGTGACACTTAAACCTAGTAAGAGGTCTTAATATGACAATGGAATTATATCAAGAAGTATCACTAACTCGCGATTTACCAGAATATGGACTCAGAGCCGGAGATATTGCAACCTTAATCGATTTTGTCCCTCATCCAAGTAATGGTGAAGAAGGCTGCGTATTAGAAATTTTTAATGCAATCGGTGAATCTTTGACAGAGATTGCGGTGCCCATTTCTGCGATCGAAACCTTACGCTCTGATGAAATTTTAGCAGTTCGCACTCTAGCAAAAGCAAGCTAACTATAATTTTGGATTGAATTGGAGATCGTGAGGCTGAAGATTTTAGAAACGTAGGGTGGGCAGTGCCCACAGACTATTTACGATCGAAGCAAAAAGACTTTGAACTGTTTGATTCTACCGATTATCTCTCTGCTTAGGCAGACGCTCCGCGAACGGCGCGGCTACGCCAACAATCTTTACACTAATCGTACTTTAAAGCGTGCTAATAACAATCGATCTTAACCAATCCGAATATTCATATTACTAAATCAAAAATGGTCTGTGGGCATTGCCCACCCTACTTTGCATTTGCATTCCCTACTTTGCTTGAGTAATCAGTGAAATAACGATCCACAAACTCCATAACCTCTTGAAAGCGCAGGATTGCTATCTCTGCATCTCGTATACCATCAATTCCTCTATATGTAAATTTCCAATTATCTGGATTCTCTAGATAAAACTTAGCATAATCTGTTCCATGTCTACAATCTAACCACTGTAAAGCTCCAATTGCCCACGATTGGTCATAACATCGATCGCCAATTGGTAAATAAGTGTCGAGATACGATTTCAAAACTCTCACCGATTCAGCATTATCAAAACGAGCTAATGCAAAACAATGAATTTCCCCTGCATAACAAGTCTGGCTTGGAATCAATAAAGTTTCAATCTTATTGAAATGTTGGGAAAAGTATCCAATTCCACACAGCCAACTTGCCGTCATCGCGGCTCTCCAATCACTGTTGTACATCTGAGCAAATTCTTTATCGTTTATCTCATCTAAAGCAATTTTTGTCGAGTCCACAAATGTATCTAAGCGTTTACCACTATGACTTAGAAAATTACCGTGTAGAACACTGAGATGAATCGGATAAATATAACGAACTCGAAAATCCTCATTCATCTCATTAACTCATCTTTTGAATACTTAGAGCCACCGCCTCAGCTACTTTGATTCCATCTACCCCCGCCGAGAGAATTCCCCCCGCATATCCAGCACCTTCGCCTGCTGGATATAGTCCCTGGGTATTGATACTTTGACAATCATCGCCGCGCTTGATGGAGATGGGGGAAGAGGTGCGGGTTTCGACTCCGGTTAAAACTGCATCATCCATCGCGAAACCTTTGATTTGCTTGTCAAAAGCGGGGATAGCTTCGCGGATCGCTTCGATCGCATAGTCCGGTAAACTAGTACTCAGATCGCCTAAATGTACGCCAGGGCGATAAGACGGTTTAACGGCACCTAACTTAGTCGAAGGTACATTCGCCAAAAAGTCACCAATCTTCTGTCCTGGAGCCTGGTAGGTACCGCCACCAAGCTCGAATGCCCGCTCTTCTAGTCGGCGTTGAAATTCGATCCCTGCCAAGGGGCCATCGGGATAATCGGCGGGGGTAATACCGACTACAATACCGCTATTGGCATTTTTGCCACTGCGTTCGTATTGACTCATGCCATTAGTTACAACTCGCCCAGGCTCTGAGGTTGCGGCGACGACTTGCCCGCCGGGACACATACAGAAACTATAGACCGATCGACCGTTGCTACAGTGATGGACTAGACTATAATCAGCGGCTCCGAGTACCGGATGTCCCGCCTGTGCGCCTAGTCTACACTCATCGATGAGGGCTTGAGGATGTTCGACCCGAAAACCGATCGAGAAGGGCTTGGGTTCGATATATACCCCCTCTCGATGGAGCATTTCAAAGGTATCGCGGGCACTATGTCCGACGGCAAGTACCACATGTTCGCTGGGGAGATATTCGCCATTGGTGAGGGTGACACCGCGCACTTTTCCCCCTTCGATTTCGATTTTTTCTACTCGACTCTGAAATCTGATTTCACCACCGAGGGCGGTAATAGTGTTGCGGATATTTTCGACGATTTTTACCAGTCGAAATGTGCCGATGTGGGGCTTGTTGATATAGAGAATTTCGGGAGCTGCACCAGCTTCGACGAGTTCGGCGAGGACTTTTCGCCCGTGGTGATGGGCATCTTTAATGCGACTATAAAGTTTGCCATCTGAAAAAGTCCCCGCGCCACCTTCGCCAAACTGAGCGTTTGATTCGGGGTTGAATTTTCCCTTGCTCCAAAAGCCAAATGTATCGACGGATCGATCGTGTACGGCTTTACCACGTTCTAAAATAATCGGGCGAAAACCCATTTGCGCGAGTAGCAATCCTGCAAACATACCACATGGCCCGCACCCAATGACGATCGGGCGTGCATCTATTCCCGATGGTGCATGGGCGACGTACTTATAACTAGTATCGGGGGTAGGTACGACGTGGGGGTCTTTTTTGAACTTTTTCAGGAGTTGTGATTCTCTCGGTGTCTCGATATCGACGATATACGCCAAGGAAACCGCACCGCGTTTGCGAGCATCATAGCTGCGTTTGAATACGGTGTAGCTAGTTAGCTCTGTGGGGGCGATCGACAGTTTCTTCAGAATCGCTGTTTGGATATCTGCTGGGGTACAATCGAGTGGGAGTTTGATTTCGTTGAGGCGGAGCATTTGGCGTGGGGGAAGGTGTTGGGTGTTGGGTTATCTCGATCCAATCTACGACTCTCATTATCGTTGGTGTAGCCTGCCGGAGGCAATCGATTCTAGATCGATCGATACTTAAAATCACCAAAATGATAAACTGGATCTAATTGATATCTCTGGCGATTAATCCTTCTAGATAGCCCGCCATCGTTTTCAGATTCAACGCCGCTTCTTCTAAACCCAATCTGTCTCGTTGGCTCAGGCTCTAAATGATTTGTGGGCAATGTTCACCCTACGACTATATTCGATCGATGAAAGTTAGATCTGCTACTCCTGATGATGTATCGTTAATTGTCTCATTTATCCAGAAGAAATCTGAGTTCGACAAAAATATTGGTGCCTTTGCTGGTGTGCTTCAAGTATCTGAGGATAAGATCGGGACAGCACTTTTTAGAGAAATTCCTTTTGCTTACGTTTTATTTGCCGAATCTTTCGATCGCGAAGTCGGCTTTGCACTATATGGATTCAGGTATTCATCATTTATCGGACAACCAAGTATCTGGCTTGATGACTTATATGTAGATGAAAATATGAGAAGTCAGGGTGCGGGTGCCGTGTTGATGGATAAGTTGGCTGCAATTGCCAAGGAAAATGACTGTACTCATCTGGCGTGGAATGCCGATGCGAGAAATATTCGGGGACTTAGTTTTTATCATCAGTTAGGTGCGAAAATTATCGAACAACATGGCAATAGATGTTTTTTGAAGTGGGTTCCGTAGAGAAAAATTGGATTAGGGTAGGCAGTGCTAGACAGCAGGTAGCTAGTAGGGTGGGCATTGCCCACAAACACATTGTCAATTTAATTAAATTATTGGGAATGCAATATTTTTCATTCGCTTAATACGATCTAAATAATTAATAAAACCAGTTATAGTTCTTAGTTCTCGTCCATGTATGGTCTGTGGGCAATGCCCACCCTACTGGCTCAAATTTTCATCCCCGTATGAGTCAAGATCGTTTTCATCCAATCTGTCGTAACCGAAAGCTTTCGTAAGGCGAAAGCGACGCTCGTTATTTAAGCACAAATTCGATCGCCTTAATTATATCCGCTTCCGAATATGGTTTGGTAATATAGATATCGATACCCTGTTTCTGACCCCAAAGTTTATCCAAGTCTCGATCGCGGGCAGTGCAAGCAACGATCGGAATTTTCTCTGTATCGGGATATACTCTCAATAGACGAGCAAATTCAAAGCCATTGATTCCTTCCATTGTAATATCAGTGATAATTGCATCTGGCTTTTGCTTTGCAGCTAATTCCATGCCATCTGCGGCATTATTTGCCGAAATCACCTGATAATTATTTTTTTCTAGAAATAAAATTATCAACTCTCTTTCAGCTTGACTATCTTCGACAACTAAAATTTTCTTCATTTATGTTACCAATTTAAGATCCGATTATTATACCGATCCTAGTATATATCGATCCTGTCGGGTGACATAATATCAATATTACCCATCGCCTCAATCGACTTGAAATAAGACAGTCACTCGCTGAGTTCCAGCTTCGGTGTAGCTATTGAGGCTAATATTCGGTAATCCAGAAAAGATCCCTTCACCGATCGAGCGAATCAGGGGTTGTTTGGGTAGTAGAGATTGGATGGTATCCCAATTCCCGTAGAGATATCCAGTCTGATTTGCCGCAATTAGATCGATCGCCTGGTGATATCGATCGGTATCTAATAGTGACTTTTTATCGATCGCTTTGAGGGTACTATCCATTGCTTCGACGGAACTCGCAAAGATGGTATATCCGGCGATGGTGGTATGGGTAAATGGGACTTGGGCGACTAATTGGGTCGCATTTGCGGGACTGGTTTCGGTGGCGAGTTTTGTCCAGCCGATGACTTGTCGTTGGCGTAGCCTCTCCCTTGGAGAATCGTCCCAGGGTAATAGCCCCACGTTATAGCCTGCAAGACGGGCTAATTCGTCAAAATGCGCGATCGCTGCATCGACACATTCTGGCTGGGTACGTTCGGCGACAAACACCCAGTCGGTAACTTTATGGGTTGGGTTGGGAATAGCAGCGAGGGCATATTCGCCTGTTGTCCAACTGAAGATATCTGTGGTTAAGTCTATGCCGATTTTGGTGCTAATTTCACCGACTGTTCGATCGACCGTCGCTAATAATTGCTCTAGTGGTGGTACAATATTATTTAATTGTCCACGCCAATGTGCTAAGTCTTTTCCAGCGATCGCAATTGTACTGTGGCTCGGTAGATATTTGAGCGCGTTAACTAATTGCGGTGTTTTTTTCAGAGGCTGACCGACCGATCTATCCGCAGTAGGGTAAAATACGATGTCAGTAATCGCGCCTTGTCGATCGACACCCAAATTAAATCCAGCTTCGGGATACTTTTCCCCCGCTGCTGTGCCCAACCAGGGAGCCAATTTGTTCAACTCCGCATAACCCACCCCAATCCGATGATGATTATTGGCGGCGAGGATGTTTTGATATGTGGGATTGTCCAAAATACTGAGATTACTCACTTGGAGATGATTGATTGCTTCCCGCAAGATCTTAGGATGATTGGCAAATAGGACGTATTTATCCGCTACCATCGCACTAGCAACTCGATCGCGGGAGTTGTTAGCTATTTTCACTCCTTGGTATGTCTCAAACTCCAACTGATGCGCCGAAATCTGCTTATCCCACCAAGCTTGAATTTTTGACGCGCTTGCTTTCCCATTCCGACTGGAGAGTACCGCCAGATATCCAGACTCCAAACCATTACGAGTATTTCGATCTAAATCTGCATCCGTAATCGCCAGGGTGATTTCCTCACCCAACCACGGCGCAATCTCGCGCTGATAATCCAAGTGTACTCGATCGGCGAGCCGCTGCTTCCATTGAGCGATCGCGTGGTATTCAACTCTTTTTTTATCGCCAGGTGTCGCCAAACGGTGTAAATTCGCCAAATCGTCAAGATTAGCCAATAGGGAGATTACCACTGACGCATTCTTGGGGACAAATATTGCTGTAGTGGGTGGCTGTTTAATTGTGCGATTTAGGAGTAATATCGATCGATGTTCGATTACCCATCCATAGGCATTAGCCACTACAATCGATAGAGCTATAACTCCTGTCAAGATGGCAATAATCAGAGATCGCACTTTCATCAAGCCCAGCCCTATGTCTGCTACACACCCTTTCGCTATTTTACCACCGATCTAGTTTATCGCTAGATGCTCATTTTCGGATGTTCGTCGTTGGCGTAGCCGCGCCGTTCGCGGAGCGTCTGCCTAAGCAGAGAGGTAATCGAGGGTAGTTTGGGTATGATAATTTATGACCATAGCTGAAACTTAATTCAGCAAAGATCGTTCATTACTCTATAACGACTAAATTTCCACTCCCTATTTTCATCTTGCCATAGTTTAGTAATTCTTGCCTCAACCGCAGGAAATATCGATCGTGGTAATTTTACTCTGACTTAATTGCTACCTCTTGAATTTTGAGTTGATAGAAAATGCCCCGTTTAGCTCTACAATCTGTCTATCCTACGCTGCAACATCCCGATCGTCATGTTTGGGACTTTTGGTATTACTTCGAGCCGGAGACTAAAGTATTTCATCTATTTTACCTCAATGCCGAGCGAGATTTAGTTGCTACCGAGCAGCATCATGCTAGTGCTCAAGTTGGATATGCAACGACCAAAGATTTTTTATCGATCGAGTGGCATACCGATCGCGTATTAAATGCAGATCCTAATGGCTGGGACAATACAGCGATTTGGAGTGGGGATGTCATCAAAGTTGAGAATGGATTTTTGATGTTTTATACATCAAGAAATAAAGCGACTGATGATGGGATGACCCAAAATATTGGCGTAGTATTTACCCCTCGTCTTCAAAGTTTCGATTGCTGGTTTCGGATTCCAAATATTCGGATCGAACCTCAAGCACCTTACGAATTGCGTCACGTTCCTGATGATACCACAACTCATGCTTGGCGCGACCCCTTTTTGTTCCGTCATCATCAACAGATCTATATGTTGCTATCAGCTAAAGATCCAACGCAACCATTAGGTAGAAAAGGTGCGGTGGCACTGCTACAAGCCAAAAATAATAGCTTTGAAGACTGGGAATACCTAGATCCGATTTGTCAACCTGGTTGCTATGCAGAAATGGAAGTCCCACAATTATATCGATCGACAGGCGATAGTTATGCCCTCGTCTATAGTTCCTGGGCAAAAAATGACTTTAGCACCGTCACCGATCGTAGTGGTGGCTTACAGGGCATGTTTTCCCCCTCTCCATTCAACTTTTTTGGCGAGCATCCTCAAGTATTATTACCCGAAACCGACAGGCTTTATGCCTGTCGGATTATCCCTGAATTGGATGGGGAAATTGTTGGCTTTGATATCGATACGGGTGGTATCCGTCGGAGTGGGGTTAAAACTGGTTTGAAATCTGTCGATCGAGATTTTAGCAGTTATTCGGTGGTGGTGTAGGTTGGGTTGTCGTAAGCGCAAGGCGCAGGCTATACCAACGACTTCGCTCACTAACCGCCACGGGAACTTCTAGAATTAACCCCAGAAACCCGACTTCTTCAAGAAGTCGGGTTTCTGACTCCTCGCCAATCACTATTCCCTATCCCCTATCCCCGTCTTGAAAAGGTGCTCTACTTGGGGAAACCCCAAGACCGCACTTTTCGCTATCCCCTGACTTTCGCAGAAAGTCTTATATTTTTTGTTCGGGGAAGACAATATCTTCATAAACCTGCTCGATTGGAAAAGTCAGATTGACACTTGTTAATTCGACGGTATCCCCCGATTGATAGTTAATAATCCGCCAGTCATTTGTCTCAATCTTGCGGAATAGTTCGATCTCAATTATGTCCGCATTGACTAGCACATATTCTTGCAAACTCGGATTCCGACGATACATTTTAAATTTGTTGCCTCGGTCGTATGCTTCTGTACTAGGAGATAAGACTTCGACAATCAGGCAAGGATGGCTAATATACTGGGTCGTGGTTTTATCTCGGTCGTCACAGGTAACACTGGTGTCGGGATAAACGTATTTGTCCATTCCCAAGACTTTAATTCGGCAATCGGAATTAAGAGTTTTACAGCCGCTTCCTCGTAGGTGATTTCCTAGCAAACGATTGAAATTTGAAGCAATTTGACTATGAATAACAGTGCCACCACTCATAGCATAGACTTCACCATTCATGTACTCGTGACGTTCTAATTGCCGTTCTTCCCAAACAAAGTATTCTTCAGGCGTGAATCGTGGTAAATATTCTCTTGCAGCAACCATTAAAACCTCTGGATTTAGCTTATAGTCCTGAATTTATTATAACTATTCACGCCCAACTTCCATACGGTGGTACAGCATACGGTGGTACAGTCGCCCCTACAACGGCTTCAACGTCGGCATACCAACAGCGCGGGGATAGTATGGGTGAGTAGCGGCTATTTTGTGGATTTGAATACAGTGACGAACGCTATTACTAAGTGGGGTGGTAAATCGATCGATCTTGCTAATTTCGCCACCCAATTTTCCTACCGCTACTTCTAGACTAGTTGCTTCTTCTTCCGTCCAATTACCGCGATAAAGAATTGCAGTTCCACCCAATTTTACCAAAGCTAGAGCATATTCAGCACAGATATTCGCACTAGCCACCGCTCGAACTGAAGCTAGATCGTATTGATGACGGTGTTGTTTATCTTGCCCGACATCTTCAATTCGACTAATTAAAGGATGAGTATTGGTTAAGCCAAGTTCTGGAGCGGTGGATTGAATGAAACCAATTTTCTTGGCGGTAGAATCAACTAATGTTACCTGCCAATCGGCTCTGGCGATCGCCAAAGGCAACCCAGGAAAACCAGCTCCAGTACCGATATCAATTAAAGTTAATGGTTTTGGATTGGTAATAAATTCTCCAACACCTCGCACAGAGTCCCACAAATGTTTTTCCCAAAACTCATCCGGCTCGGTAATTCTGGTTAGATTTAATTGTTTATTCGCAGTCACTACTGCTGTATATAGAGATTGAAACTGGAGCTGTTGTTGCTCGTTGGGCGACCAATTTGCCGTTTGTTGCCACAACTCATCCATGTTTGGCAAACAGTTAGAAGTAGGGATTGATGATAAATTCATATTTTAATAGTAATGATGTAAGGTGGACATTTCCAGCCCTTACGAGGGGGAGAGGGGACGGGGGAC
>JANOPX010000310.1:0-64843 GCA_031422115.1 Chamaesiphon sp. VAR_4_metabat_408
GGAGAATTGGTCATAATCTGAGATATTTGCAATGAGTTATCGACAACGATCTAGAGCCGTCTCTTTATCATTGTATCTTCACTACCTTCAATTCTCCCGGCGATCGCAATTAGTATTTCCCGTTGGCGTAGCCTCTCTGGAAGAGAATCGATCTTTTGGAGTGGTTGGAGGGTATTTGGTTCGACGATTTCTAGGTATTCTAGGGTGAATTCAGGGATGGTGTTGAGTGCCGCGAGTGTGGCGGCGAGTAGGATGTCGGGATTTGTTTCGCCGCGATCGAATAGCGATTTCGCCTGTTGTAGACTGCGGTAGATTCCAGCGGCGTGGATTTTGCCTGTGGGGGACAGATATTGATTGCGCGAGCTATGTGCCAAGCCAGATTCTGCTCTAATCGTCGGACAACCAACGATCTCGACGGGGATATTCAAATCAGCGACGATGCGGCGGATAATCGCTAATTGTTGGGCATCTTTTTCGCCGAAATAGGCTCGATCGGGTTGGACAATATTCAGGAGCTTGGCGACGATCGTCGCGACTCCCTGGAAGTGTCCAGGACGGCTTCTACCGCACAAACCACTCGTCATGCTCTCTGGGGGAATAACTTGAGAAATCGTGCTTCCTAGTCCCATACTTGCGGGGGTGGGTGCAAATATGGCATCGACTCCCGCTGTATCGCACAGAAGCCTGTCGATCTCCAACTGACGCGGATATCGATCTAGATCTTCATTTGGCCCAAATTGTAAGGGGTTGACGAAGATACTCACCACTGCGAGAGTGTTTTCCCGTCTGGCGCGATCGATCGCACTCTGATGTCCCACATGTAATGCTCCCATCGTAGGCATGAATCCGATCGATTGAGAGCGGTGGGATTGCAGATAATGTCCTAATTCGATCGGGGTAGTAAAGATGGGTAGATTCATCAGTCAGGGGTCAGGGATGAGGGGTCAGCGGAACATACTACTGACCGAGTTATCTTCATGTACCCGCCAGATTGTCTCACCGAGGAGATTTGCCACTGATAGTACTGTTAGTTGAGGAAACTGTTTATCTGCGCTAATGGGGATAGTATTAGTGACGATTACCTCTTCAAATACGCCACTGGATAAGCGTTCTACGGCTGGGGGTGAAAATACAGCATGGATCGCACAAGCATAAACTTGACGTGCTCCTTGCGATCGGAGTATTCTTGCTCCTTCAGAAATCGTACCGCCAGTATCGATCATGTCATCGACAAGGATAGCTGTTTTGCCAGATACATCCCCAATGACGTTCATCACTTCGGCGACGTTATGTGCTTGACGGCGTTTGTCGATGATAGCGAGTGGTGCGTCGCCGAGTTTCTTGGCAAACGCGCGAGCGCGAGCGACACCGCCGACATCAGGTGAGACGACGACGATATCTGGGAGTTGTTTTTTGAGGATATAATCGATCAGTACTGGCGAACCATAAGGATGATCCAAGGGAATATCAAAATAACCCTGGATTTGTGCTGAGTGGAGATCCATGGCGATGACTCGATTTGCTCCAGCCGTGACAATTTGATTGGCGACGAGTTTGGCAGTAATCGACTCTCTCCCAGCGGTTTTGCGATCGGCACGAGCATAGCCATAGTAGGGCATTACGGCGGTAATTTGCCGAGCAGATGCCCGCCGACAAGCATCGATCATGATGAATAGTTCCATCAAGTTGTCGTTGACTGGATGACAGGTTGGTTGGATGAGGTAGACATCGGAGCCGCGAATAGATTCTTGGATCTGGATATAAACCTCGCCATCCGCAAATCGCTTGTAAATCATCGGCCCCAAATCCATCCCTAGATAACGGGCGATTTCTTGGGATAGGGGGATATTAGCAGTGCCGGAGAATAGTCGAAGACGATTATTCTCTTGTGGTGACGAGATTGTGGACTCAAGTGTCAAGGTGGCAGAAACGATTGCAGCAGACCCCCAACGAATTCTATTTTTTCATGGCAATTCTAGCACTGTCTCCTGACACTTGCGCCTAAATGTTGGAAATAAATATTCGATTCGGGCTGGTTTGGTAAATTTGTTGACAAAATAATCAAAAGTAACAAACTATGCTTCGATCGGTATGCGCCAAGAATTTGATTTGGTGGAGTCTCCACATCGGCAACATCCAACAATCCCTTTGCTTGAATCATCTCCACCCGCACCTCTGGAAGCTGGACGATCGAATGTCTGGGAACCCATACATTTGTTATGCTGTCTTTGAAGGTAGTGAAGATACAATGATAAAGAGACGGCTCTAGATCGTTGTCGATAACTCATTGCAAATATCTCAGATTATGACCAATTCTCCCAAAACAACTATGACAATCGAAGATCGGATCGAACAAGCTCGTGCAGATGCTCATGAAGCTGGCGAAAAGCACGGTAAAACTTCTGCTGAGTACATCGTAGCAATGGATACATTGGAAGAACTTCACCAAGAAGCTGGACACCGCAGTGCGGCTAAACCCAAGAATTCCCTCGAAATCTATTGCTCGGACAACCCTGAAGCTTCAGAATGCCTGATTTACGATAACTAAGTGTCTTGCATTAGAGACTAGAAACTAGGAACTTCGCTCCGTTCCCTTGTTTCTCACCGATTCCCACCAGAATCGTTTTAGTTTAACCGACTGCAAGTTTGCCCTGTCGAATTCTTTCACCGAGTGCCAAAAGTGCAAATTGGGGCAGGGCAAGCATTCTTTTCCAGCGACTGGGTTCTTGACCGAAGCGGTAGAGCCATTCTAGATTTAATTTGCGAAATAGCATCGGTGCCCGATTTTTTACTCCCGACCACACATCAAAACTTCCGCCCACACCGACCCAGATTGCGTCAGGACAGAGGTGAAAGTGTTCGTCGATCCAAATCTCTTGTCGGGGTACTCCCAGGGCGACTAAGATGATTTTGGGTCGATCGATCGATAGTTGCTCTGTCATGGCGATTTGGGCTTGACGATCGATATAACCATCGTAAATACCCACGATATTTAGATTTGGTAATTTAACGCGCATCTTGTCAGCGGCTCTGTCAGCGATACCTGGTTTCCCACCATAAAAAAAGACTGGATATTTAGCGATCGCGGCTATTTCCAACAGAGCTTCCCCAAATTCAATCCCCGCGCACCGAGTTTGCTTGATGCCATGTAGTTGTAGCGCCATCACCAAACCCGCTCCATCTGGCGTGACAAGATCTGCTTTTTGCAGAATATCTGCTAGCTGAGGCTGTTTATTTGCCTCCATCACGATCTCTGCATTCATTGTCACCACACGGCTACCAGTACCCCGCTCCATGCGATCGATCGTCCACCGCACATAATCGGGTGATAAATGTACTGGTTGTCCCAGAATTTTGAATTTTCGCAGGGTTAGAGGGGTGCGCTCTAGCATTGTCAGGGGTCAGGGGTGAGGGGTGAGGGGTCAGGGGGAGACGGGGGAGACGGGGGAGACGGGGGAGACGGGGGGACTGGGGGACTGGGGGACTGGGGGACGGAGAGAGATTATGATCTCAACTCCCAACTCCCAACTCCCAACTCCTAACTCCCAACCGAATAATAAGTTTCCTTCAAACCAACTTGATGGTCTTCAGTCATCCAAACTAGACCAGCTTCGGACACTTTACCATCTAGAAGGGTGACTACAGAGAAGTTTCGGACAGTGCGTTCGATCGTCGAGAGGACTCGCGGACATCGAGCAGCATTAAGATAAATCGTACCACTTGGAGGAATGACGATCGGTTGGCGCAAACGTTCCTTGGTATGTCTGAGTTTATGGTGCATGTGCCCGAACGTAACTAGGGGAATAGATTTACCCGCAGCTTGAAGCATTTCGATCGCTTTTTCCAAGTCTGGATCTCCATAATCCCCCCCGATTGCTTCACCCCAATCCTTACCACAGATCGATTCTGCCTCTTCACCCAGTCCAGTCGGGCCATTATGACCGATGATAATTAGATTCCCGCATGTGGCACTATTGCCCATCTCGACAATCCGTTGAGTCGAAGCGGCAAAACTATCAACACCATACCGCTGCTCGTAAAAATCACTATACTTCCAACTTGGGCCACCCCAACTAAAAGGACGGCTACCAACGATCGAGATATTAAATTGGGGTAAATCTAATTTGCCATAGCCAACATGACTCGCACCTAATAAATCGATTTGCTGTTGGACGCGATCTTCTACCAATGGGTCGTATGTGCGTTTGCTCCGTCCCCAATCGCTGGCGGTATACCAAGCGTCATGATTGCCAAATATAGCGGCTTTGGGGATGTCTAGACTGGCAATCCGAGCGACTACTTCCACCGACTCGTTGCCAAAATCGCCGACGAATAATACCAAGTCTACGCCCAAATGCTTGAGGGCGATCGCGTCATCTTCGTTCCATTGGTCGTGAACATCCCCGACGATGGCAATTTTAACTGCTTGAGATGGTTGCTCCGACATAGTTTAGATCGCTACTTAATCTCGGCTCCATTATAGTCTAGACAGCCTACTTAATTCTAAAAGCGATCGCATGAAAATCCCCTCCTGGGAGCGAAAAGTGCGGTCTTGGGGTTTCCCTAAGTAGAGCACCTTTTCAAGAGAGGGGTGCCCTTCAGGGCGGGGTGGGTCAGATCTGCGCTACCCACTAATCATCGATCGACCCTGGGTACACTAAATCCATAATTTGATTCTACTGGAAATGTCAGAATTAGAAGACTCGATCGATCTATAGATCGACGAATCGAGTCTGTGAGTAGCTCATGCTTACAATTACTATTCCCATTCCCCACGCACTAGGGGACAAAATCCCCTCCTGGGAGGGGTGCCCTTCAGGGCGGGGTGGGTCAGATCTACGCTACCCACTAATTCTAGATCGACCCTAATTACACTAAATCCATAATTTGATTCTACGTCAGCATTACAAGACTCGATCGAAGCATATGCCACCTAATCTTTAAACATTCGGGTTTTATGAGTGCAAGCGGAGATTTACCCACCCCACCCTGCGGGCACCCCTCCCAGGAGAGGATTTATATGCGGAAGCCCTAGCTCGATTCCGTAATCTCATCAGCGACGGCGGGGTACAAAGTAGGCGATCTACGCACCTAGTCACCGATCCCTTGTAACAAAACTTATCTTTTTTCTAATATTTATCCCGTATTCCTTTAGGATCTGAGTACTGGATTCATACATACTTCTTCATAAAGAAGTTAGAGGGGAACGAAACGTTTTAATCTAAAAGGTGTCCTGGTTTTGCTAGCGACAATTTTTACCAGCAGGAGAGTCGAGAGTTATATATCTTGACAAGTCTGCATTATTCAAACTTCGATCGAGTCAGTCGCGGGTCTAGTCAACGATAGCAATTGCCCCAGAGGTATACTGCATGGGTTGCTCAACTGCTCGATTAGGCTTAACACAGTAAATAATTTGGTTTGGAGATTTAAGATCTAATGAGTGTTAAGGCAAGTGGTGGCGGCTCTTTATCCCGCCCAAATTTATATCAAACTTTGCCAGTTGCGACCATTTCGCAAGCCGAACAGCAAGATCGGTTTCCAGCGATGGGCGAACTGAGCGAACTCAGTGGCTACTTTCAGTCTGGGGCAAAGCGGATTGAAATCGCTCAAACCTTGAGTGCGAATTCTGACTTGATTGTTTCCCGTGCGGCTAACCGAATTTTTGTCGGTGGTTCGCCGATGTCATTCTTGGAGAAGCCAGGAGGAGCATCGGTAGCTGAGAGCAAAAAAGCCTCCAGAACCTTTAAGAGTGGAACAGATCAAACTGAAGCCGCACTTGGAACTGTCACCTTCGTTGAGAACAAAGAAGGTAATTTCTTGTCTGGTGTATTTTCCCTATTTACGGCGACTGGTTCTGGCCCGATTCCGCAAGGGTTTCAGCCGATTAATATCTCTCGTTATGGCCCTGCTAACATGCAGAAATCCTTACGGGATATGAGTTGGTTCCTGCGGTATGCAACTTATGCGATCGTGGCTGGAGATCCCAATATCATCACAGTGAATGTGCGCGGATTGCGGGAAATCATTCAAAATGCTTGTTCGGTACCCGCTACGATCGTTGCCTTGCAAGAGATGCGGGCAGGTTCTTTGGGCTACTTTACCAAGGATGCTGAAGCGACCGAAATCATTAATAAGTACTTTGAAGTCATGATTAATGAGTTCAAAGCCGCCGCACCAGCTAATAAGCTCCGCCAAAGGTCTTCCGGCGACCAACAGGGTTTGGAATTACCCCAACTCTACTTCGCCGCAGCCGAACGTCGCCCCAAGTATGCGATGAAATCTGGCTTGTCAGCCGTTGAGAAAAATGATGTCATCAAAGCGGCTTATCGCCAAGTCTTTGAACGAGATATCACTCGCGCTTATAGTCTCTCGGTATCCGATTTGGAATCGAAAGTGAAAAACGGCGAAATCTCCATGAAGGAATTCGTCCGTCGTTTGGCAAAATCTCCCCTATACAGCAAAAACTTTTTCCAACCCTACATCAATAGTCGGGCATTGGAACTAGCCTTCAAACATATTTTAGGTCGTGGGCCATCCTCGCGGGAAGAGGTGCAGAAGTACTTCTCGATTGTCTCGGCTAAGGGCTTGAATGGGCTGGTAGATGCCCTAGTAGACTCAAATGAGTACTCTGACTACTTCGGCGAAGAAACAGTGCCTTACTTGCGCGGTTTGGGACAAGAAGCCCAAGAATGTCGCAACTGGGGGCCACAACAGGATCTCTTCCGGTATAGCGCACCTTTTCGCAAGATTCCGCAGTTTATCACTACATTTGCGGCATACGAGCAACCCCTCGCCGACCAACACGTTTACGGTTCGGGTAACGACCCTCTGGAAATCCAATTTGGTGCCATCTTCCCCAAAGAGACTCGCAATCCCAGCAGCTCGCCCGCACCATTTGGCAAAGATACTCGTCGGATCTTAATCGCTCAAGGGCCAGGGATTAATAACCAATTGAGCAATCCTGGTGCTCGTGGTGTCGCACCTGGTACTCTAGGGCCAAAGACCTTCAAATTAGACCAATTACCTAGCTTTAATAGCGGCGGTAAGAAGTCGATTAATAACAACGGTGTCAGCGTCACATTTGCCGAAAGTTCGACTCAAGCGGTTATCAAAGCGATTTACCTGCAAGTGATGGGGCGTGATGTGTATGAGGGACAACGGCTCAAAGTTGAGGAAATTAAGCTCGAAAACGGTGATATTACCGTACGGGAATTTGTTCGTGCTTTGGCAAAATCGGATCTGTTCCGCAACCTGTATTGGACTAAGCTGTATGTAACCAAAGCGATCGAGTATATTCATCGTCGTCTACTAGGTCGTCCTACTTACGGTCGTCAAGAGATGAATAAATATTTCGATCTTGCATCTAAGAAAGGATTCTACGCGATCGTCGATGCGATGATCGACTCGATGGAATATAGCGAAAGCTTCAACGAAGATATGGTTCCCTACGAGCGTTATCTCACACCTGCTGGGGTAAGTATGCGGAATCTCCGTGTCGGTAGCATTGCTGACACTGGCGTAGGTATCCTAACTTCTGCTCAAGCCCAAGTTACCCCACGCTTTGTCGAACTCGGTGCGACTACTGGCGGCGAACGTTCGCAACCCGATATCGAATTCCGCGTCAATCAGGGTGTGAGCAAAAAACGCGAGCAAACCAAAACATTCAAGCTTACCCAAGCTGGGGATGTGCTCCAAACCAAAACCGTCATCCGCGCCGCATATCGTCAGGTATTCGAGCGGGATGTCGAACCATACATCGTGGCGAATGTGTTTACCGCACTGGAAAGTAAACTCGCCAACTCCGAAATCAACCTCAAAGAATTTATCGAAGCTCTGGGTTGTTCTGAGTTGTACATCAAAGAGTTCTACACCCCTTACCCCAACACCAAAGTGATCGAACTAGGTACCAAGCACTTCCTCGGACGCGCTCCCCTAGACCAAGCCGAAATCCGCAAATACAACCAAATCCTCGCCAGCCAAGGCATCAAAGCCTTCATCGGTGCGATGGTCAATGGTGCGGAATATACCCAAGTGTTTGGTGAAGATGTAGTTCCCTACAACCGTTTCCTCACCCTTCCCGCAGCTAATTATCCCAATAGCCAAACCCTCTACAACAAGCTCACCAAACAAGATAGCCAAGTAGTAGTACCGAGTTTTGACACCATCAAATCACGGATGGATATGGCGAAACTACCTCTGACGGGTAAAGCGATCGCTGATAATGCTGCCAAAGCTAGCCAGGATAAACGGAGCCTGGTCGAAGTTGGTCGCTCCTCTACTTATGGTCAAAGCGAACTAACCGTCGCTCAGACGGCGAATAATCGCGCTGCACGCATTTTTCGGCTGAATGCCAAGATGAGTCAGATGGAAATGACAATAGCGATCGAGGCACTGTACATTCAGATTATGGATGTCAGTAATGGTGAGGTTCCGCTGGAATTCCGCCGGATTGATTTGGAGAGTCAACTTCGGAATGGAGATATCTCCACTCGCGATTTTGTCCGCGCTCTAGCTAGCTCAGATGCCTATAGCAATCGCTTCTATACGCCCTATCCCAATCTTAAATCGATCGAGTTTCTATTCCGTCATATTTTAGGACGCGCACCTGCAAGTTCGGATGAAATGTCTGCATACGAGCTTATCGTTAAAGAGCAAGGTTTCCTCGCCGCAGTCAATGTCATGGTAAATAGTGCCGAATACACTCGTTACTTTGGTACCGAGGTGGTTCCCTATCAACGCTTTTGAGCCAACTAACCTGAGTTTTTTGAGCTAATAAGTTAGGCAGGTGAGATTAATTTCTCACCTGCTTTTTTTGTCGCTCATCCCGCCGCAAAGATTGGCATCAAATGATATCCTTCGGGCACCCATTGCCACAGCTCTTGTAATGCCGATCGATCTGGCTGCTGTCCGAGTCCTAGTCGTGCTAATATAAGTCGAATTAGTACGGAGTTAAAATGTTTCGGAAACCGATACTGTTCCTGAGCATGGTCTAAGAAAAAAGTTTTATGGTACTTTTGTAGACTCTTTTCTAGAGCTGAAATTTGTTCTAGAAATCCTTTCACCTCTCCCAATCGATGAGCGTGTTTGGCGAGTAGCAATTCCGCCGCATTATTAAAGTGCATCCCTTCATCTTTAACTAAATGATGCCCGATCTTCTGAATTTGCCTACCAAAATGATGATAATATTCGTGTAAATCGCGACGATAAGAATAGACAGATCCAATCTCATCAAACATCATCGTTACTAACAGCGTAAATTCGTCAGTTAAGACCATTTCGATCGGTTTGAATTCAGGAGTTCTTGCGGCAAATTGTCGATTCATTTCGCTAAAGCTGACTCCAGCAATACAACGATAAGTTCGTCGCAACGCTTCATAATGCTTGAGTTCATCTTCTAACCACAAATCGAGCATGGTGATAAATTCTGTTGACATTTCATCAGCTCTGGTGAGAATATAATTGTACAATACTTGCGCGTCTCCCTCGGAGTAAACATCGCGGCTGAGTAGGTGGCAAAAGTTGGTATGAATTTCTGTGGGTACTAGTTTGATGTATTGGGGCGGAATGGTATAACTGAGGGGAAGTACTGCATCTAGATCCCACATATTTTGCTGTACTCTCGATTCTTTTGTCGAGCTGCTCCGCGCAATATCTCTATGATTCATTGCTCTTCCTCCAAACCTAAATACACAATCTTTTTCACGCCTAAATTAACCCTAGATAGAACTTTACTCACTCCTGACCCCTGCTTTAACTCAACACTCTTGCGATAAATATTGTGGCTAATGGCTAATTTTGAGCTAACCAAGATAGAATGCCTAGGAGACGATCTAGCGGTTGGAGCGAGATTTCAGCAGGTTCAATCGAGACTGTCGATTCAGATAGCCGAATAAACTGCCACAGCATTCCGCTGGTGACAATTCCATAGGTGTAGGGAATTTCTTGGTGTCTTTGCAGATTGAATTTTTGAGCAGCGACGAGTTCGGCAATGCACTGACCCCAACCATCTCGCAGTACGCCTCTTTTGGCTTCCACTACGGCGATTACGGGGGCTTTAATAATCAGTTGGGCAGGGGATCTGGCAATTAGAAAGTCGCAGATACCGTTAAGCCCCAGGGATCGATCGACTGTAAAATCTTCACCAGAAAAGAGGCTGATGCTGTCTGTCAAAATGGTTTCGAGTTCGAGGAGAATGGGTGCGATTATAAATTCGGATTGGGCTTTTTCAGAAACATTTCGTTTGGCTAGGGTTAAACCTCTCTCTAGATAACGATTTAGTAAATCGCTAGGCGCGATTGGGGTGGTTTCTGGTAGGAAGGAGACGGCTTGCAATTGCAAGTCGAATCGGAGTTCGACTTCTTCGATTGTAAAGTTGCTGTAAGCCACAAATATCACCAAGAGATCGATCTTATCTCAATCTTAGACGAAGTTAGAGGATTCGATTTTGAAGAACCACTCCTACTCCCATCCCGAAGAAAGACTAGAGAATCTTCCTCTGTGAGTCCTCTGTGAGTCCTCTGCGTACCTCTCTCTTGACGAAGTTATATGCGGAGGAAACCTCCGCATAATTCGTCGCTGTGTTAAATATACACCCTCAACACAGCAAGAAATACTTAATCTTTTAGCGGGAAAGGAGACGGAGAAAATGTTCATGTAAGAACATTTTCATTTTGTATTTAATCTGAAATATAGAGTCCAGTATTTGAGACGATATGGGGAATGATTAAGCAGTGTCGCCCAGTAATTTTTGAGGTGTCGCCCCGAATAATTATGCCTGCGGCTGCTCCATCGATTGCCCAGCTCCCGACGACGTAATGATAGTCGAATGCTTGGGGTAGTTCGATATATGCTTGGATGATAAAACCCTCTGCTCCATAGCCGAAAGATTCTTTTTGCTCCAGGGATCCAAATCCGCTTTCGATCGAGATGCCAACGCCTTCTTGCCCTAGCATGGGCTTTTTGATGTGCATTCCTAAGAGCAATTTTGTTGAGGCTGGTGAGTTGTCGGTGTCGAAATAGGTGGGTAGTAGATATTTACCGTAATCTGTCTCGCCAAATTGCTCCCACATCATCGCCATCGCGCCTTTATTTGAGAGCACTTGTTTCCAGAGGGGTTCGATGATTTTGACTTCGCCTGTTTCTAGTCGGGTGGCTAGAATATGGGTATTTCCATCATTCTCCATGTCATTTTGCAGATCTGTCCAATCATACATCTTCCATAGTACGGGAATGCGATCGTTTACATGGTCTACAAAATACCCATCTTCATCTATGCCCAATCCCCGCTGAATCTCTTGTTGGCGTTCGTCTTTCAAGCCGCGCAGATAGACAATTTGGGTGTAAATATTTGGATTGACATCATCGGTGAGAATTTGAATCAATTGCATCGCCATTTCTAGATCTTCTTCCAGATTTTCATCTACTAGGAAGGAGATTCCTCGCGCCTGGAGATCGTAGCCTGCAACTATTCGCCGCCATTGACCAGCAATCCGATCCCAAAATTCGTTAAACTGGTTAGCATCATTAGGTAGTGGTAATTTTCCACCCTGATGATTTTGCATATAGTCTACATACCAATTCCACTGATAAATGGTTTCAGCACCGAGCAGGGGAGTCTCTCCATTGATTTCTAGCAGCTTAATTTCGCCCTCGACGGTGACAGCCAAATCGAATCTGGTGCAGAGAGACAAATCTTCGACTGGCTCAGTTTTATCCCAGCTATTTTTGATAGCTTGCCAATATTCCGATCGAATTTGGAGTGTTGCTAACCGTCGATTTACGTCGCCTTCATTCACATCTGTAAAAAACCAATCGAGGAATTCTACGCACATTACCCAAATAGATTCGGTAGCTTGCTCGATCGCTGTTTCTTCGGTACAATCGAATTCGATCGCAAAAGGTTGTGGTAGTGCTTCAACCCAGTATTTTTGTTGGGCATCGCTCAATACATCGGCTTGATAAGCATTCTCTCGAATATGCTGTTGCCAATTGGGGCGACGAATAATTTTGATGGGTTTCATTTTTATTTGCCCCCGCTCCCAGTACTCTTGAATGATGAGCCGAAGCCCTGAGAGCTTCTACCCCTAATGGTGCCAGTAGCAGATGTTCCGGTGGGGCGAGTCGGTGCGGCGAATGTGGTGTGTCGGGGGGTGATTACTCTACCTGTGGTTGTCTGCGAGATTTCCCTACCGTAAGGAGTGACGACATTTCCAGGGGTAATACTCTGGTAGACAGGTCGAGCTGCATATACTCGCTGTTGAACGCCACCGTAGTTGATATAAGTATAGCTTGGTTCGTAATAAGGATCGATATATGTGCCGCCATATACAGGGCGATATCCAGGATCTCCACCAGCAGGAAGTGATTCACATTGTACGCCTTCTGCTTGACATTCGGCGATCGCTCCATAGACAGGTGCTGTTTTCTCGTGCTCCTGTTTAGCTGCTTGCATTTGAGCTGCACAGTCTTGGGGCTGCATCGGCGGCGAAAGTGGTGGAGCTTGCTGCTGTGCTGTTGGTGTCTCTTGATATTTTTTTAAGCTAACAGCATATTCCGCTTGCTGTTTTGTCATATCGGCTTCGCATTGGGCGGTGGTTTGATAAAATACCGCGTTAATCGGTTCGCTCGCCTCTTCCTCACTCATGTCTCCATCGCTACAATTGGCAACGACAATCGCTAACATAGCGGCGACTGCTAAACCTGCAAAAATTTTATTTCGATCGATCGGGCGGGGTTCCAAACTTGGGCGTTCATTTTCTTTGTCAGTCATGATCTAGATTCCTGAAGTTCAACCAATATGTGAGTTAGATCGATCGAAAATTGAGAGTGATTTCAATCGTTACGAGCAGATAGCGATCTTAAATTAGTAGGTTGGGTAGAGAGCACCGTGTAACCGAGAGCCTTTCGCCCCGAAATAACCCAACCTACGCAAGTTATTAATTCTCATTCATTAGGATCGATTAGATATCTCTAATGATTATTCACCAGCTCATTAGATAATTCCACAAAAATAGATTGAATCGATCGCGAATCCATTATAGAACCCATTTCAGATCTCTTTAGCTCCTAGTGGAGGAGGGTAGGTTTTGTTTGAGGTCGAATATAGCATCGATAATTACTAGCATAAAGCGTCGTTTTTATTACGGGGTTCCCCCGGAATAAAAAAACGACAAGACACCTACCCCTACAGATCCATTGAAGAATCGATGACGCATTTTGCGAGCCAACCGCAGGGGCTGGTGTCTTTGTTATCTAATTATCAAGGGTAAGCAGTGTTCGATCGGTAAACTGTCATAACAGATCGAGATCGATTGCCCAGATTGAGCGAGGATAATAACAAGTCCTGCGGGAGAAGTTATGCCCAAGCCATCAGTCAAATCGATCTGGTTAGAATTACAGATCGATCCAAACGACCCCGAACTATTAGCTATTTTAGATCGATTGGTGCGATCGAATCTGCTTTCCCACGCCCAAATTCGCAAAATCGCGCGGGAATGTTTGAGCGAAGATTTACCGTGGCAATCTGTATCGGCACCAGTGGCTGCGGCTGCGCCAATTGTCGAACCGGAAATTATCGCACCGCCACCGCCACCGAAAATTCCCTCACCACTTCAAACCATCTGGCAAACTCTCAAGGATGAATTGAGTGTGCGGTGGTTGCTATTTTTGGGGGTGTTTTTGGTGGTGCTGTCTTCGGGGGTACTCGCCGCAACTCAATGGTCGAGATTTCCCGCTTGGGGGCAGTATGGCTTGTTGTGGCTGTATACGATCGGTTTTTGGGTCGTTGGTGGTTGGGCGCGGCGACAGGAGGGTTTAGGGCTGACTGCGAGTACATTACAGTTGGTGACGATCCTGTTGATTCCGGTCAATTTTTGGGCGATCGATTCCTTTGAATTATGGGATCGACCATTGGAGTTGGTTACAGCAATTATCGCTGGTTTCAGTCTGGTGGGGATTGCTTATCTTCATTGGCGGGGTTCGGTGAGAAGTAAGCGAATACCGACGCGGACTAATAGTAGGTTGTTGTTGGGGGCTTATGTAGTTTTGGGCTTGTTGCATCTGGGCTGGCAAATCCCCTACTGGTCAACGATCGCGATTTATATTGGCGCGATCGGTTCGGCGATCGTACTTCAAAAGGTGCGGCGGATTGAGGGAGGTGCGCTGGTTATTTATGGATTGGGGATATTGCTGATTCGGGGGCTATTTGTGGCTCGTCTGCCTATTGATACTTTTGGTTTGGCGATCGGTATTGTGGGCTGGTTATTTGCCCAATGGAGTCTCCAAAAAGACCGTCAATTAGCCAGATTAAATCGTCAGGTAGATCGTCAATTACCATTGCGGGTAGCTCGTTATCGAGGGACGTTGACTGAGGTGGTGCGGTTGTATCGAGGCGTTGGAGTCGGTTTACTAGGATTGGGTTGGTTATTAGGGATTGGGGACTTAGTTAGTGCGTCGAAAACTAGCTCATGGCAAGCATTTGGGGTGAGCTGTCTGGGATTAGTTTGGGTTTGGCAACGGCTGCGAAAAGATTGGCGAAACCGAGAAGTGGTAGTCTTATTTTTGCTCGGCTTGCAAACTTATCTTATTAGCAACCTTTTATGGGCACCTTTATCTACTGGTGCGATATTTGCCAAGATTTTACCATTTATATCAGCGGTATTCGGCGAGAACTATTTTGTGGCTGGTTCGCTGCTAATTTTCCCTTACTTACTAATCTGGGTATGGTTGACAGGTTGGTTTCATCGTCAAGGCGAAGAATCAGCTTATGGAATGGGCGAGTTTCTCATCTTGGGCACGGGGGCATTATTACCGATCGTCAATATCGGCAACCCTCTGAGTCTACTCATCGATTTATTATTATCTACCGCAATTTTGGCATACTTGACACTGCGGTATCTCCCAATTCGATCGAGCTATATTTACCTCACTCATATCTGTGGATTGCTAACTATTTTCGCTGCCATATCTTACCGTGCAGAATGGTGTAGATCGATCGCCAGTAATTTTGTCAGTGGTGCTAGCAATAATGATTCCTCAGTCCTAGATTTTACCGTACTGGCGATCGCCCTCACCATCCTGACGATCGGCGAACTATGGTTTTCAGCCCAACGAGTCGGAGAAAAATCCGATCCTTGGCGACGTAGCTCTTGGTATATCGGCTTGTTACTCGCCCCATTAACCTATGTCTGTTTCGCCGCCCTCGCAATATTACCCGCCGCACGGAGCATTTCACCCCTGTGGTGGCTACTAATTCCGATCGCATTTACCTACATCGCCACCTGCAAACCACCCATCCAACCTTGGCAACTCCACAACCAAATTCCCGCCGCCTGGTGGGGCATAGCTGGATTAGGTGGAGGCTTATTCTTGACGATCGATCGCCCAGAATATCGATCGCTCCTGCTCATCGCCTCAGTGGGCTGTATGTTTCCCCTGGTTAAACGACTACAACAACTTGCTCCCGCACTGATCCAAATTGGATTGGGGCTAGGATTGGGTATTAATTTACTCAGCGGGCAAATCTTCCCCACCTACTGGCTCATCATCGGTGCAATTACCTGTACCTGTCTGTGGTTTGCCAGTCCCAAATTATCGCCCATATATGCAGAAGCTAGCGATATCTGGGCAAATGGGATTGCTGGATTAGGCATCGCGATCGGCACCATCAACTACGTTCAAACCGATCTAAACTGGTTGGCTAATGCAATTGCTGTTTGGCTCAATCTAGAAGGCTTCAACAGCCTTCAGACAGCCTTAGCCGGAGAATCGACACAGTGGTTCCATAGTCTCCAGTTGACTATCCTTTTATCTACGGTCATATTAGTCGGATCGATCGCTATCCGCGAGCGGTGGCGCAACTCATCGATTTTTGAGTGGGATTGGTTTTTTGGCTGGAGTTGGGCAATCCAAATCGCCCTAGCCGCACTGATTCATTTACTCGGCGGCGATACTCTCACCCTCGCCAGCGCAAATATTATCATCGCTTTCCCTCTCTGGCTCTGGCTCAAACCTCAAGCGACAACAGACTCAAAAATATTAATCTGTCTACTAACTGGTTGGGGTTTAATTCTCCGACTACCATTTTTCACCGCCTATACTGGCTTGCTCGCTATGGCAGTGGGTGTATTAGCTGTCTGGGTTAGTCGGAAGTCGAATTATAAATTCCTAGGTTATGGGGGGATATTCTTAGGTACTTTGGGCTGTTATGAGCTTGTCGCCTATCCCATCCTTCAATCGCCGCCCGGAGGTAATATTGCTGATGCTTTGACTATCTATGGTTTGGTTACAGCAGTACTCGCACTTGGCTACCGCTTGGGGGTATGGTGGAAATCTCGTCAAGGGATAGATAATTTGCTCGGTTTGCCTTTAGCAGGTGTAAAAAATGTTGCCCATATTCATTGGGCGGTAGCGAGTACTTGGAAAGTAGCGACGGCGACGATGCCGATGGTACCGATACCCAAGTTAACTTTGCTCCATCTATTTATCAGTATCCTATTGGGCGGCTATGCCTTGATTCAAGCACGCCAACGAGACAATAATGGTGACTGGTGGATTTATCTCGGTTTGGCGGAGCTATTGGGGGTAGGTGTCTATGCTCGATCGATCTTCCAGAATCTGGGTATCGTCGATGATGGAATAATTTTAATCGCCTGTACGATCGGTTTATTACTACTACTAGCTCCCTGGCGACAATGGGGTTGGCAAGATAGACCTTGGCGAATGGTTGCCTTCATTTTACCCCTCTCGCGAGTAATATTTGAATATGACAGCATCTCTCTGTTAAATTTAGCTGTGCTCGCCGTCTTTTATGCAGGTGTAGCCAGACGACAACAGCAATTTATCTGGAATTATCTCAGTCTGATATTTATCAATTGGGCAGCCATGAGACTATTATTCCAGTACGAGCTGACGAGTCCAATTTTTTACGCCGCATTACTCGGCTTATCAATTTTGGCAGTGGTACAATGGGATCCATATTGGCAAACTTCCAAACAAAATCGCCATAATGGAAGGGTGCTCGGTAGTAGTGCGATCGCCGTAACCGCCTTAATCTGGCATCAACCTTGGCTACCGATCGGTATTGGGCTAGCGATCGCTATAATAGGTTTATTACTCAGAGTCAGAGCCTGGTTCTACATCGGCACAATTACCTTCCTACTGACAAATATCTATCAACTTCTCATCCTAGCTACAGAAAACTCCATCATCAAGTGGGCGATGGCCTTATTCGCCGGAATCCTGATGATCGCTCTCGCCGCCAACTTCGAGCGGCGCAAAGAACAAATCGAAAGAGCTATCAAACATTGGCTCGATCGATTACAAGAATGGCAGTAACTTTTGGAGTTGGGAGTATAACGTAGGGTGTATTAGTCTTCTCTACTAAGCGGGGTGGTAAATGATAAATACTTGTGGGTTGGGATTGTTGTTAGTGGGGACAGAACAAAGGAGTCTGGGGGTTCCGACCCCCAGACCCCCCGTCGGTTGGGGGAGTGTCCCCCCCCCGTTGGCGAAGCCTCTGCCTGCGCAGAACCCCCCCTCAAAGCATAGGTTGCTTGAGACGGTGGGGATGATGATACCAGCCTGCTTTGTCGATCTGTGGGGAGGCAAGTATTACCGTGTTGGCAAGGTTTTCCCAATCCAAAATCCAAAATCCTGTCTTATCTCGCTTTTTACGTCGGGGAACCCGACGAGCGCGAGCCGCAAAATCCAAAATCAGTTAATCCAAAATCCATTATGACTCGCGGAAAAAATGTCCTCGGAGAAACCCTAGAGCTTTGCTGTAACGCACCCAAAACGGGATATTATCGCGATGGGTTTTGCTGCACTGGAGCTGGAGATGTTGGCGTACATGTAGTTTGCGCCCAAGTAACCGCAGAATTCCTCGCCTTTACCAAATCTGTCGGTAACGATCTGAGTACGCCCATGCCCATGTACGATTTTCCTGGCTTGAAACCAGGGGATAGATGGTGTCTGTGCGCTTCTCGGTGGAAAGAAGCTCTCGACGCTGGTGCCGCTCCGCCTGTTGTTCTTTCTGCTACTCACGCCGCCGCTGTAGAGTATGTATCCCTGGCTGAATTACAAGCACATGCGATCGACGATTAGTTAAAGATATCTTAATCTAGGCAAATTAAATCTAATGAGTTAAATTCTCAATATTTTTTGCCAAGATTTAATCTAAATAATTATTCGATCGATCGAGTGTCGTGTGGGAATTAACTTCGATTCGTTTCGAGGTGGGGTTGCCAAGTTACCTGCACCGGATTGTGACGGGCGAAGATTTGGACATACTGCTCGATGGTGCTTTGCATCCTTGCCAACGCAGTAAGATCTGCCGTTTCGCAGTGAAAAGTCAGGGTTTGTCCCTCACTGACGAGATGACAATCGCCAAAGTCAAAGTGAGCGTAGGCTTCTTTGTCAGCATATTCAATCCGAATCTGCTGATTCAGGTGCTTGCACAGCCGAGTCAGATAAGAGTCGGCGAGATGAGTATGAACTGCGCCAATGAATAAAATCATCGATAAATCCTCCTGGAGATCTACAAACTAGCCCCGATCTTTAGGGGACGCTTAGTCAGTAAAATTTTTAAGTTGTTGAGAATAATTAGCATAACATGTATATTCTTCAGCCGCAATTTCTTAATGATTGCTACCAGGCAAAGTCCCAGGATGACCATTCTAGGTAGGATGGTTAAGGATAGACAATCGACAGATCGATCTGCCTACTTTCACTCAGATCCAAATTTGAGTATTACCAAGTAACAAGGGTTTGAGGGGTTGCTGATTCAAGGTATGATTTGCCCTCACCCCGCCAGACTCCGGCTCTGGCGGGGTGAGGGCAAAATCTATGCTTCATACCCCAATTCAGGAACGCTGGGTTTGAATCCCTGTTTCAAAAACTAACTTATTACTTATTACTTGTTACTTATTACTTATTTACTCGACGACGGTAGGCTCTCAGTTCGGGTTAAAATCTATAATGAGGGAACAGTTACCGCTGAAACTGGTAACTGGTAACTGTGAACTGTTTTAACGACAAACCGAACATGAGCGATCTCGAACAACAACTAGCAACACTTCAAGCGACAGCACTAGAATCGATCGCTAGAACTGATAGCCTAGAAGGATTAGAACAACTCCGAGTCAATTATCTCGGCAAAAAAGGCGAAGTCTCCAAAATCCTTGGTGGGATGGGCAAACTCCCCGCCGAAGAACGCCCTGCAATTGGGGCGGCGGCAAATGTCGTCAAAGATGCCATCCAAGCCCAACTCGATCGAACTAAATCGGATCTCCAAGCTGCGGAAATTCAGAGCCAATTAGCCGCAGAAACGATCGATGTCACCATGCCAGGAGCATATCGTCCCGCTGGTCGGATCCACCCCATTAATGCGACAATCGATCGAGTCATCGACATCTTCGTCGGCATGGGTTACACTGTCGCCACTGGCCCAGAAATGGAAACCGATTACTATAACTTCGAGGCTCTCAATACTCCCCTCGATCATCCCGCACGAGATATGCAGGATACCTTCTACCTCCCCGACGGAAACCTCCTTCGCACCCATACCTCCTCCGTCCAAATCCACTACATGGAAGAAAACGAACCGCCGATTCGGATTATTTCACCCGGACGTTGCTACCGTCGCGATACAGTAGATGCAACTCACTCCGCCGTATTCCATCAGATTGAAATTCTGGCGATCGATCGAGATCTCACCTTCACCGATCTCAAAGGTACCATCAAAGAATTTCTCACCCAAGCCTTCGGCATGGAACTACCCCTGCGCTTCCGCGCTAGCTACTTCCCCTTCACCGAACCCTCCGCCGAAGTCGATGTCCAATGGCAAGGGCGATGGCTAGAAATCATGGGTTGTGGCATGGTAGATCCCAATGTTCTCACCAAAGTCGGCTACGACCCAGAAGTCCATACCGGATTTGCCGCTGGATTTGGGGTAGAACGCCTTGCAATGGTGCTCCACAAAATCGATGATATCCGAAAACTCTACGGCAGCGATCTACGCTTCCTGAGTCAATTTTAACCCCCCTCCGCGCTCTACCCTTCGCCAAAGGCGACGCTACGCGAACGGGAAGACTTCGTCAACGCGTTCCACCCCAACCACCCCAGCTAAACACAAAAAAATCTCCGCGTCCTACCCTTCGGGAAAACTTCGTTAACGCGTTAAAAAAATATTTTAGGCAACTAAGCTAGTAGGGTGAGTATACCGATGAAAAATAAGTTCGATCGAAAATCAACCATCGCCCTAATCAGCTTTTTAGCACTAGCAATTGCTGGGATAGGCGGAGGCTTATTTTACTTTGGAGCATTCCATGTCAATCATCCATCTCGCACTCAATTTCCGATTCGAGGTATCGATATTTCCAATCACCAAAAAAATATTGACTGGAATCGAATCGATCCATCGGAAATAAACTTCGTCCTCATCAAAGCTACTGAAGGCGGCGATTTCAAAGACCCAACCTTTAAAACTAATTGGCAAAGTGTGCGCGAGAAAAAATTAGTATCTGGAGCTTACCACTTCTTTACGTTTTGCAAATCTGGACAAGCACAAGCCAAAAACTATATCGATACAGTCCCTCTAGCTAACTATACATTACCACCAGTTATCGATCTAGAATTTGTCGGCAATTGTAAAAAGATACCTACCCCAGCCAGCTTAGAAAAAGAGTTACAGAGTTTTATCGATTTGGTAGAAGCTCGATATCAGAAAAAGCCACTTCTGTACACCACTCACGAGTTTTATGATGCTTATCTCAAGGATAAATATCCCTCAAATCCAATTTGGATTAGTAATTTTTACAGTTGGGATGAATTACCGAGCTTATCCGATGCTAAATCTTGGACTTTTTGGCAATATAGCGAACGCGGTAGAATATCTGGCATCAATACTTTGGTCGATCTCAATGTTTTCAACGGCAGTGAAGCCAAATTTAAAAAACTAGTCAATCCTTGAACTAGTCCCTTAATATCAGCCTGTATTGACAAGCAAGTTCTCTAAATTATCGATACCAGAGGTGATGAAATGCCCATTAATAATGCCGTATACACAATTCACGATCGAGACCTTCGAGGACATGCCAAAACTGGCTGGTTAGATAGCAGTCATACATTTTCATTTGGCAATTTTCAAGATCCAAATCGGATGGGATTTCGATCTTTGCGGGTAATTAATGACGATAGAATCATTCCCAGTGCTGGGTTCGGCACTCATGGACACCGCGACATGGAAATTCTTACCTATGTTTTGGCAGGAGAATTGGCACACAAAGATAGTCTGGGAACTGGCTCGACAATTCGCCCAGGGGATGTCCAAATCATGAGTGCGGGGACGGGAATACAACACAGTGAATTCAACGCATCAGATAAAGAACCCGTCCATCTGCTCCAAATTTGGATGCTCCCAGATCGACAAAATATTACCCCCCGTTACGACCAACGAAATTTCTCTCCCGCCGACAAGCAGGGTAAACTGCGGTTGGTTGGCTCGAAAGATGGGCGGGATGGTTCGGTAGTGATTCATCAGGATATCGATTTGTACGTCTCACTGTTATCACCAGGTAATGTTATTTCGTTTCAGATGCGCCCCAATCGCTTTGCGTGGATTCAGCTAGCACGGGGGAGTGCGACGTTAAATGGCGAAAGCTTGCGTGAAGGTGATGGCGTGCAAATTAATAGCCCAGAATTATTAGAATTAACCACCGATTCTATGGCTGAAATTCTGTTATTCGATCTGGCTTAATTTACAGTTGCCATTATCGACCTTTAAACTACACCCCTCACCCCTTTCACCGCTAGTAATGTATCTCATAACACCAGGAAGTGCTTACATTGTTGATGAATAACTCTCCAGATCTCCGCCGATATGCACCTGCAACCGATCGCAATCGAGAGCCAATTCTCGAAATTTTACGCCAAGTATTACCCTCAACAGGGACAGTCTTAGAAATATCTAGCGGTACGGGCGAGCATTGTACTTTTTTCGCACCCGCATTAGCACCGTTACTGTGGCTACCTTCAGATCCAGATCCAGATGCCAGAGCCAGTATCGCTGCATGGCAAACCGTTGGCGTAGCCTCTCTCCTGGAGAATCGACCGTGCAATCGAATACATCCACCGATCGATCTCGATGCTAGTAGTTCTAACTGGTCGATCGAACCGAATTATCTCCCAATTACGGCGATCGTCAATATCAACATGATTCATATCGCTCCTCGATCGGCTTATTTGGGTCTAATTGCCGGAGCAAGCCGCCTCCTTCCACCGAACGGTATATTTTACCTTTACGGCCCTTTTAAGCGGGAGGGAGTCCATACAGCTCCGAGTAACGCTGCTTTTGATGAGAGTCTCCGCGATCGAAATCCAGAGTGGGGCATTCGGGACTTGGAAGAAACGATCGATCTCGCCGCAAGTGCGAACTTATCACTAGAAAAAATTTATCAGATGCCTGCTAATAATCTGTCGGTTGTTTTTAAACGCAGAGTAAGCAGAGAGTAAGGAGATCGCAGAGAATGGGCTAGAGGTGGTTCGAGCGATAATTTTGAGGTGGGCGAAAAATCGGGTTGTGGGGAGGTCAATTATTCCGCTACAATTATCTGGAAATTAAGGGTTAAACCTTGTGAGTAACATCCCCCCTATCGACCTTAAACGACAGTATCAAGCGATCGGTGCTGATGTCAATGCAGCGGTATTAGAAGTTTTGGCTAGTGGTGCCTATATTGGCGGCGCAATGGTGCAGAAATTCGAGCAACAGTTTGCTGCATATGTTGGTACGACTGAATGTGTGGCTTGCAATTCGGGAACGGATGCTCTGTATCTTGCCTTAAGAGCAATGCACATCGGTGCAGGGGATGAAGTTATTACTTCGCCTTTTACTTTTATTGCCACGGCGGAGACGATTAGTGCGGTTGGTGCCAAACCCGTCTTTGTCGATATCGATCCGGCTACTTATAATCTCGATCCTACCAAACTTGCTGCGGCGATTACTCCTCGCACCAAGGCGATTATGCCCGTGCATATCTTTGGGAAACCTGTCGATCTGAGTGCGCTGATGTCGATCGCAACTGGGCATAATATCCCAGTTATCGAAGACTGTGCTCAAGCCACGGGTGCTGAGTGGGGCGACAAGAAGGTGGGTAATATTGGCGCGTTTGGTTGCTTTAGCTTTTTTCCCACCAAAAATCTCGGTGCTTGTGGGGATGGTGGGGCGATTACCCTCAATGATTCCAAACTGGCGGCGGATTTACGGATGTTTCGCGAACATGGTAGTCGTCAACGATACTATCATGAAGCGATCGGTGTAAATAGTCGCTTGGATGCCGTACAAGCTGCTGTTTTACAAGTGAAACTCCAGCATCTCGATACCTGGAATCAACAACGTACCGATGTCGCCAACCGATATCACGAGTTACTCGCCAATATCCCTGGCATAATGCTACCTCGCTCGATCGATGGTGGCAAATGCGTCTGGAATCAATACACGATTAGAGTAATTGCTCGATCGGGTATGGATTCAGCCGCCCATCGGGATAAAGTTCGCGCCGCTCTCCTGGAAGCCGGAGTCATCTCGATGATCTATTACCCTCTCCCCCTCCATCTACAGGAAGTTTATCGAGACTTGGGCTACCCATTAGGCAGTTTCCCCATCACCGAGCAAATCAGCAATGAGGTACTTTCTCTACCTATGTTCCCCGAACTTACTTTTGAGGAGCAGCAACGAGTGGTATATGCGCTCAAGGATGCGATCGGCTAATTATGCTGCGGGAGCAAGTGCCGCAATGTATTCGCCAGGATGAGCAGTATTTTACATCGATCGGCTCCGAAAGTTCGGGGCTTCGATCCGAATTTGGAGACAGGATTACCCTTCTAAAATTTAAACCCAACTTGACCGCTAAGTCCACGAATGGAGTGATAACCAACTCCAAAAAAAGTATTTCCAGGTGGATAAAACTGAACGCCACCAGTATATGCCACGCCTTTATCACCATACAAACCTAAACCAACATAGGGAGAAATCAATGGGAAGCTAATGAATTTGAGTGCGTCAACTCCCGTTACCCCGTTTGGCCCAGTACCGATTTCAGCACCAAAATCAAAAAATTTGACCCCAACACCATAGGTAATGCTACTATCTTTACTTCCCACTGTTACCCAGGGTTCGGGAATTAGTTGTGCTGAGGCGGGTGTTGCCTGAAGCAGACTGACAACAGCTACGATAGCTGAAATCGACCCACAGATTGATTTGAAGTTCATGACTAACAAAGCCTCAGAATATGATGATTTAAGCTTACACTGACGATGGATGTGGAAAATTGTTTCGATCGTCGATCGGATAGATATATTCGTGGGATTGCCCGATCTGGGAGTAGTCAATGCCTCAGCGATAGTCATCACAAACAAGGCGACATCCAAGCTAAAACCAACTTGTTGAATATCGCCTTAATCGACCTAGTACCGAGCGGCATAAGTAAAGTAACCATCGCTCAACTCCCAACGCCCAACTCTTGCCGAAATAGTACCTGGATTTACGCCGCAGAGCACTAGGTACAAATAAGGATACTTGGATGGTGGGCGATCCCTAAGCCGATCGTTCCCAATTTAGCCGCTCTAGAACTCATCCTATCTGGTAAAACTACTCACCACCCACAACAGTAGAAAAGTTATCAGACTGGCAAACACTGCCCCAGGAATCCCGATGAGATCGACTGGTAAATGCAGATAGTTGACCAATATCCCCGATACTAACGTGCCCAAGACTAGCGCAATTAAGCTACCCAACAATGCGCGTTTGAATCTGCGTTGTTTTTTATTGATAAAATATAGGCTAAATCCAGTGCCTATTGCCATCAAAGTTGGCAACATTGCATTTGCTACACTCGGCACTAACGCCAAGCCACCCAAGACCGTATAGACACCAGATGTCGTCAAAATTTCCGTTCGATCTGGCCTGTCGAAAGTATCTTGCAACCAACTGGGGGAATTTGCCAGATTTGGTGGTGTAAAACTAGGCAAAGTAACGGGGAGCTTTTCGGGAAAGCGAATCCCTTCGGGTACCTGAATTTTACCCTGTTGACGAAGCTTGAGCCGATCCATGAGAATCGCATCATAAGCTGCTTCGATATTATCCTGTAGCTGTCGATCGCCCCCAACTTGTGCCAGGACACGCTGCTTTGCTGCTTGAATTTCTTCAAAGCTAGCATCTTTGGCCACACCTAGCTGCTCATACGGACTCTGCTGACTCATCCACAACCTCCGATCGATGGTCTCACCTAAATCTTCGTAACTAAGACGCTCCCCTCTAAATCGCCATCGATCCGACCTGGGATTTTAGAGTCCGGTCAAGGATATCTAGAACCTGACTTTGAGGTACTCCAAATTGTTTCCCTCTACAGCGGTTTAAAGTGAGGAACACGTCCAGCCCCACTGACTATCATCATACCAAATTATTTGTTAGTTTCCGCATTCCCTCCCATCCCTTAGCCCTAAAAATCTGCTTTGACTTGCAATCCATACACGCTATTGCCTTGAGCATCTTGTGTAATCAGGGGAAAGAGTAATAATCCCCGTTTTTGACCGAGTTCGATTTCGCCCACCAGATAACCCAAGCCTGCGCCAATTAGTACGTCAGATAAACGATGGCGATTTAGATCCAGCCTGGAATAGCCAATTAGGGCTGCTCCGCCATACCAAAGTACCGCATAGTCTGGATGGTAATGACTCTGAACGCGGGCGAGGGCAAAAGCTGTGGTGGCATGACAACTGGGGAAACTATCCAACTCTCGATCGTTGTCTGGTCGCGGCGATTTGATGACTGCTTTTAGTCCATAACAAAGTGCTGCACTCGTACCGACAGCATCAATTACTCGCAAGGCATGTTGTCCCCCATCTTTACCATCGGTCAGCAGCGGCAGTAAAGCACCCCCACCAAGATAGAGAATCGTCCCAGGCCCAGAAATAAAATCTGAAAATCCTTTGTTGGCTGTTTGAGCTTGGACTGCTGGCGCGGAAGCGAGTCCACACAGAGCTAAGATTGTGGCGATCGAGCTAGATTTCCAAGACATAATTGCTAGATCTACTTTTTGTGCGGACTTACCGGAATTTTGTTCCTTTGCAATTACTGCTTAGGAATTTTGAGTCTACCTACCATTGTCACGCATATTGCTTTAAAAAACAATAAATCGGTAAAATTTACTTTTAAATCTAAAAAAATTTAGCTTTGTATAGACAATTTATATACAAATTCGAGTGGATTAGACTCAGTAGTTGATATTCGACAGGATTGCATCGAATTTATCGGAGTGTGTTAATTTCAGGGCGCGCGACGTTTTCGGGGGAAGCTTCCCCCGAAAAGCTACTGCTATGGCTTTACAAGCGCAAACGCAGTTAAGCAGATTAACAGTTCCGCTCAGATGTTGCCTAATAAATTTCTAGCCCATTCTCTGCGTTCTCCCCTATCTCCTTTAGCTCTGCGCCCAAAAAATAGACATCCCGATCGATCCTCAAGATCGATCGGGATAGTTTTTAAAAATAAACCAGCTTCTGTTAAGGAACTTGGAAACTAATCCAACCTTCAGCAGGTAGATGAGAACGATAACGACCGCAATCGGAGAACATCAACATCATCTGGAGACCATAATCTGGTTCCAAATTTAGATCGGCCCAAGGTACGGCGATTTCTAAGCATTTGTCGATCGCCACCATCGCATGACTCGATCGAGTTTCCCAGCGATCGTAATCCATCGCTTCGTGGAGCCAAGTATATCCAGTGGTGAGATCGATCGCCAAGCGATGGTGGAAGCGGTAATTTGTCGGTGCTTGACGGGGTAAGTCTGCCAAGGGAATCGGGCTATTGTGCATGATTTCCTTGGGATAATACCAAATCAAATTCAACTCGTTGGGGATATCTATCCCTGGTTTTACACCCGCCCCAAAGTCCATCCGTAGATAAAAGTTGCGGTGATCTACGCCATAGAATACCCGTTGGATTGGATTGCTCTGGTGCATCGTCCCACTCGCGCCACCGATTTCCAATCGTCCGGCAAAGTTCCAATCTTGTTCGTCGCCTAGTCCATCGATCGTTGGATGAATAAAGCCTTCTGGACGATGGGTGGTCGATCGCTGGTGGGATTCGACGGGAAGTTGCAATTCGGCGGGGATTGGCTCATTTAGGGCTTGATACAGGGCGACTAAATGTTCGCGGAACAGTTGGTCGAACATGGCATCCTGATTTGAGGAATGTCCTTCGCCAAACCACCAAAACCAATCGGAGCCTTCCGCTGCATATAGAGCTTCCCATGCGGCTGGATTACTTTTTTCGGTGGCTTCGGGATGGTTAGCGAGGACAAGTCTTGCGGTGGTGAGTAAATCCCACGCGCGATTTTTGGCAGGATCGCCAATCCAGGTGGTGAGACTCCCATCGACCCAGGAGCCTGTATGGAGGGATGCGGCGGGGAAGGTGGCGGTAGTTGGGAATGCGTCGGTAAATTCGGAGACGGTGACGAGTTTAATTGTGTCATCGTCGCTGAGGGTTTGATAGAGGTGTTCGAGGAAGGGTTTCCCGTCGAGGTGATAGTGTTCCCAACAGTTTTCGCCATCGAGGGCGATCGTCACCAACCAGGGTTGTTCTAAGCTTGTGCCGCCATGTCCCTCTTTGGCAATGAGCGATCGCGAAATTGAATGTAGATGTCCGACTAGATCCGCCGCTCCAGCTTCTGGAGACATGCCGCTATAAGTAAAGCCGATCAGATCCGAAATGCGGCGATCGCGAAACACCATCGCCAAATCTCCATCCGCCGTACTCACCCGATAAGGACGATATAACAACTCCGGTTCCAATACAGTCCCCGAACCATCGCGATGAAAGAAATGTTTGAGGGTATTCCCCAAAATCGCTTCATCAGTACACAACCATTTAAACCCCTGCTGGGCAACATAAGGCAACATCTCAGGACTTACCGCCTGTTCCGATGGCCACAATCCTCTGGGCACACAGCCAAACCGATCCTTATACATATCCCAAGCCTTACTCAAATGACGGGGGATATCTTCCGCCCATTGAAATCGCTGTTGGGGTAAAGCCATATTCGGCACTGCTATCCGACCAACATTGGTATCTGCCAATAGGGGTAAAATCGGATGGGTATAAGGCGTAGTCGTCACCTCCAACTGTCCCGTTTCCTGCATCTGCCGATGCTTGGGCACGATCTGCCGTAATATCTCTCGCTGCTTGGAATAAATCCGCTGCCGATCGCTCAAACTAAAATCATGGTCTTGTTCTAACCAGTGGGCGATTTCTGGATCTTCCCAGAACAACGGATCGAACCAGGCTAAATTGTGCCAAGCGAGTAAATCCCCATAATCTCGATCGACCCAATTCTCGAAGCACCAAGGTTCCCCGCGCTCCAACCGTTGGTAATATAACTCCCGATAGCGGGGGTGAGGATCGATGAGCGTATGATGATTGGCATCAAAAAAGTGACGAATAATAAACTGCTTCTGGGGTGCCTGAAGAGCATCAGTCGGCATCAACGCCAATTCTAAATAAGGGTCGAATGCTGTCCCAGCAATATAGTCCTCCAACTGCAAAATCAACGACGGCACTAAATTTACCGTCTGATGAAGTTTGGGATATTTTTCCAGCAGCAAAATCAGATCGAGATAATCTTTCGTCCCATGTAAACGCACCCACGGTAGTCGGTACTTACCATCGCGATACTTATATAGGGGTTGATGTTGGTGCCAGATAAAGGCGACATGTAAAGGATGTGGCATAAAGTAAACGGTTAGCGGTGAGGGAGTAAAGGAGCGGTCTGGTGCTGATTTTTCAGTTCATCTTTAAATAACAATGCTCGATCGCCATCGATGAGATCTAGATTTCATCGCGATTCTTTGAAGTTGCGGACATGTGGTCAAATTTACTCGTAGGATGCGATCTTAACTTACTTTTTTTGGCGAAAATCCTAAAGATCGATATTTCACTGGGGATCGTGGAATTACTTTACAAAATTTAAGCTGGTTTTTTACAAAAATTATCTATCGATCGTCTGCGCTAAAAATATCGTTGATTCTATTCTCAATTAGCTTGACGAATCTACTGGGTTTGGGCTATTATTACGGGGTAGTGTGCTTGCAACTATCTGCAAGTAATCTATTACTCAAATCAATTTGGATGCCTCTCAAAGCTGTGAAAAATCGTTAATTTTGAGAGTGTTACAGGATTGGTGAAAAAAGCTTAGTTTTAAGCTATACGTTTTTAGGGTTTAGTTGGGGTGTTAAATAAACGAAGAAGCTATGATTTGTCGATCGGAATTAATCGCCACTGAGAGGACTTCGCTTTTATGTCCTTGCAACGTTTTGGTGCAGGTACATGTCTTTAAATCCCACAATCTAATAGTTCGATCGTCACTGCAACTCGCTAAAGTTCGATCGTCACTACTAATAGCTAGTCCTCTGATTGTGTCTCGATGGCATCTCTCACTTACCCTGAATTCACTATTCTGTATATCCCAGAAAATAATACTTTTACTAGTTCCTCCTGCAACTATTAATCGATCGTCATGGCGAAATATAACAGAATTTAATTTACCCGATCACCTTCTAAAGCTTTGATATAATCACCTGTATTAACATTCCATATTTTTACAGTGCTATGGCTGCAAGTTGCTAAGAATTGACTATCATAACTAATAGATAGCGCGGCAATAGAATTTGTATCAAAAAGTCGATCTCAATTTCTCTAATGGCTCACCGATAAATCTGCCTAATCGACGAATGGGTAGAGAATTTACCTCTCGATCTAATTCTTGTGAAAAATAGCTTGCCCAAGTTCGTTGGCGTAGCCTACCGGAGGTAATCTATCTCATTAGGATCGGGATCTAGATCGGATTGTGCCTGCGCTAATTCGGTAAAATCACTAGCTAAGACTCCCAACTCTGCCGCGAATTTATATGCCACAAAAAACTCTAACAAAGACCGATGTGCTGGAGTATAATCCCCCGCTTGATTCCGAATCAGCATTGTCTGCGCCATCATATCATAAGTGCCTGATATATCTTTAATTAAGCTTAATACTATAGGTTTTTAGGGTTTAGTTGGGGTGTTTATTTAACACAGAGGCACATGAGGTTTCACAGAGGTACACAGAGGGGTTATTGGCACGATCGAAGTCTTCGACTCTATTTATTTCTACCTGTGGCAATAACTGCTACTCCACAGACATGAATCTGTTTTTCTCTCAGGGCGGCTGCGGCTTCGCGGACGGTTGCGCCTGTGGTGTAGATATCGTCGATGAGGAGGACTGTTGAGCCAGGTTTGAGGCTGGTGGGTTGGGCGAGTGTGAATGCTCCGGCGACGTTTTCGGCTCTGGCGGATTTGGATAGTCCAAATTGAGCGACGGTCGATCGAGTCCGTTGGAGGCTCAGATCTAGTTTATGTCCGGTAATTTGGCAAAAACTGCGGGCGATTAATTCGGCTTGATTGAAGCCTCTGGTATGGAGTTTTTCTGAGTGGAGGGGTATGGGAACGGCGATTAGTTTGGGCGGGATATTTGACGGTGGGGATTGTTGCCAACTGGTGCCGAGCCATTCACCATATCGATCGCCGATCGATCTAATTCCGTCGTACTTTAATTTGGCCATTGATTGTTTGATGGTGCCTTCATAGCTAGCCCAAGCGAATAGGGGTAAGTCGCCTTGCCAATATCGATCGGGTTGAGTTAGTCGAGCAGCTTGGAGTTGACGTTGGCAATAAAGGCAGAAGATGTCCTCTGCGGTGCGATCGCATAAAGGACAATTGGATTTGAGGAAGAGGCTCAAAAGACGATCTGTTAATTGGTGCCAATTGTTGGGCATCAGAAATATCATAATTAGAGGAAGAAATACGATCTAATTTCCCGATGCTCTCAACCAAACTGTAACGGATTCGGCGATCGATTTGGCCATTTTTTGCTGCTCGGCGGGAGTAGCAATTAGTTCAAACTCGCTGGGATTGCTCATAAATCCCCACTCCAAGAGTACTGAAGGTGTAGAAGCAGGACGAGCCAGGGCGAGATTGTCCCAGAATACACCATAGGAAGGACGACCCGTACTTTTGACTACATAATTGTGGATAGACATCGCCAAACTTTGGGATTGGGGATGATACCAGAAGGTAGAAAAACCTTTGGTAGCGGGATTACCACCATCGGGAAGAGAGTTGTGATGTACGGACAGAGCGATGGTAGGTTCTAAATTATCGATGATTGTTTGACGATCTTCTAGGCCGACAAATTTATCTACTTCTCGCGATAGATATACAGATGCACCGCGCATTGACAATTCATTGGCTAGCAATTTGGAGGCATAGAGATTGGCATCTTTTTCGGTATAGCCATTCGGCCCTACTGCGCCAGAATCTTTGCCGCCATGACCGGGATCGAGTAGGATCTTGGTACCAGCGAGGGGTTTGTCGAGGGTATTTCGACTCAGATTGGGTGGATGACGGAGGGATAATACGAGGCTGGTACCTTGATATTTGAGCTTATAACCCCACTGTTGTTTGGTTTTGAGATTGAATGTATATTCGACGATGCCTGGAGCTTTTTGTCGCCAATCTAGACGCGAAACAACGGGGTTGTCATTAAACCGGATGATATCGGTTTGGGCGGTGGTATTGTAGAGCGTGAGCTTGATGGTATTAGTACCTTGTTCGAGGGCGATCGGTACTGCTACTTGTAAGGGGAAAATGACATCAGTTGCCCCTGGACGTTCTCGACTAATGACGCTTTTGATAATTGTTTTCGGCGGTACAGCTATCCCTGGTGTCACTTGAACTTGCTCCGCGAGCATCCAACCGCCATAATCTAAACGCACCCAATTTGCTTGTGTCCCATTATTATTTCCCGCTTGACGGGCGGTAATTGCGGCTGTAGTCCCCTTGGGTAGGGGTGTGAGTCTACTAAAGTCAGAACTCGGCCCTGTGCGGGTAATACCGCTTTCTACTTTGACTTGGGCGACTTCTAAATTTAGGGGCGATAAGATCTGTACTTTGCCGGGTGCGGCTTGGGATACAGTAGTCCCACCGTTGGTCATTTGATAAGTAGGGTTGCCCAATTCGGCGGCGGCGACGGCAATCGCACAACCTAAATATTGTCCAGCACCATACATAACTTGAGGTTGATTGCGATCGATCAGTGCTGCTTTATTATCGGGCAATCCAACTTGATTTCTCTGTTCTTGCAATTTGATATCTTGCCCAGATATCTTCACTTGTACTTTAGCATTCGTCGGTGCGGTGGCTCCAAAGCAAACTAATTCTCCAGGCATCCGCGCCATGTTGCCCTGTGGCTCTAGAGATCCTGGTTTGAAGTTATTTTCGAGTGCTTTGTCTGTTGCCGATCGAGTCACCGTGACAATTTTGGTCTCTCCTTTGTACTTAATCTCAAAGATATTTTTTCCCTGTTTGAGATCGAAGGAAGACGCAAAGTGTCCTTTTGGACTGCGGACGATTGGATTTTTATTAATTAATATTTGAGCATCATTCGGCGCACTACCAATCAGAAAAATGCGATCGGATTCGGTCTGATAATTGGCAGGTGGATAAGAAACATATAGTGATTCTGCGGCAATACTGGGGGCGGCAATTAAGCAACTAACCACAATGCCACCTAAAATTCCTAAATGTGAGTATTTGCCGAACATGGGGATTTTAACTAGTAAAAAATTAAGTAGTACAAGAAGCTAATCTAGGTCTATCGATCGAGGTCAGGTAGTGGATAGGTATCTAATCCATCAATGCTGATTTGATTATTTTGAAGTTGGTATTTCCGAACTCCATCAGCACCTTTCCGACTTGCCCATTCTACCAAAGTTGAGCGTTCCTGTGGCAATTCAAACATGGGTACTCCGTAGCCACACGAAGTTTGAACTGACTCTATTTCTACCACAATTAACTGACGTTGACCAGGGTAGTCGGGGAAATCATTACTCTCCCAAATTTCCTGCCATTTGGCTGTATCGGGCAAAACTACTTCACCTCTACCATAAAGCCGGAGAATTAATGGTCGATCGCTAAAACTACAGAACATCACTGTGATTCGATCGGTTCGAGATAGATGAGCTGCGGTTTCATTGCCACTACCAGTTAGATCCAAATATGCCACTCGCTTGGGGCTACAACAGCGAAAAGTATCCATCCCTTTGGGCGATAGATTGATTCTGCCCTCAGTGGGTGCTGTAGCTGTAAAAAAGATTTTCTGGTTGTCGATAAATTCACATAATTTATCGTCGAGTTCTGAGTAAAATTTTGCCATATCGATCGAAACCAAAAATATTTAAAAATTAAAATCCAACTATTGAAATCATCGCAAAGATGATAAACAATCCACCGCCAACCAGATTGACAAGCTTTTCAGAGATGCTACCCGCGATCGATCTACCCGCAAAGACAGCGATCGCCGTACAGATGGTATGTGCTAAAATTCCCCCCATAGTTACACCGATTCGATTGTGATGTGTGGCTAAAGCAATCGTCGCAAATTGAGTGCGATCGCCCCATTCTGCCATAAAAATCAGGGTAAATGTTTCGACGATAATCTTCCAGACGCTCGACTGAGTGGCTAAATGAGCTGGAGGTGCGGCGATTTCTGCTCTAGCTATTGCTAATTCCTCAGCCCGCTCTTGTTGGGACATTTTCCATCCCCGGTAGAGCAATTTGCAGCCAAATCCGAGAAAAATTGCGACTTCTGTCAAGCGTAAATACGTCGGATCCACTGAAGCAAAAAGTCTACCCGCTAACACCGATAATACCGTCATCAACCCTAAGGCGAGTACAGTACCGGAGAATACCCACCCACGGGGATGACGCATCGACAGGAGAATGGTGATGAAAAAACTTTTATCCCCCAATTCGGCAGAGGTAACTAATATTAAAGCTTTTGTAAACGCTCTGAGCATCTAGGTATGGCGCAAATCGACCTCATAATTCTAGCCCTAGACGTGTCGATCGAGAGCTGCTCCAGACTAAATTTTTGTCGTCGTATCTCATGTTGTAATCGAGATCCCTTGCCCTCACCCCGCCCTCGCCTCCGGCTCTGGCTCCCCTCTCCCAAGCTTGGGAGAGGGGTTGGGGGTGAGGGCAAGATTCGTGGTTGTTTCCGACCATTTTTGTAATAAAATCGAGGCATTTTGACCCCCAAAGCCAAAACTCAAACAAAGTACTCTATTTACAGTAGTTTGACGGGGAGTCATCACAAAATCGAGGTCGAATTCTGAGTCAATTAAGCCCACAGAGGGGGGTAAAATTTGGGTGGCGATCGATTTTAAACACAACGCAATCCCCACCGCACCAGACGCGCCTAATGTATGTCCCGTGGCTCCTTTTGTCGAACTAATTGGTACTCCCTGGGGAAACATCCGCTCGATTAATTGACTTTCTCGCCAGTCGTTTAGACTTGTGCCAGTACCATGAGCGTGGATGTAGTCGATTTTGGATTTTGCGGATGCGTGAACTGTTCGGGTTCCCCGACAGTGGAACGCACCAAGCGGATTTTGGATTTTGCGGCTCGCGTAACTCCTTCGGAGTGGCTTTTGCTGAGGCAAAGGCTTCGCCAACGCCAACGTCGGGGAACCCGACGTAAGAAGCGAGACAAGACAGGATTTTGGATTGGGAAAACCTTGATGGGAATCGATGGTTAAATGATAACTGAGAGATCGATCGATCGCACTTATTGCCGCACCTAGATCGAAATCTACAGCACAGAGATGATAGGCATCATTTGTCAAACCACATCCCAATACTTCCCCGTAGATTTTGGCACCCCGCGCTTCGGCTAATGTAGCTGATTCCAACACAAATACCGCCCCAGCCTCCCCCAATACTAACCCCTCGCGAGATCGATCGAAAGGATAACAGCCCCTCGTCGCCAAAGCACCCATTTGCCGAAAACCAGTAATGGTCAGCGGCGTAATCGGGGCTTCTACCGCTCCCGCGATCGCCCGCTCGCAGGCTCCAGAACGCATCAAACCGATCGCTTGACTCAATGCAACAATTCCCGTCGCACAGGCTGCCATAGGGGCTAATAGAGCCGACTGAGAGCCAATATACCTCGCGGCGGCGATGGCGGGACTATGGGGCAAAGTATCCAACCACCCACTCAAATCTTGCCCATTGGCGGCGAATTTCTCCCACTGCGCCTGAGAGCCGCGACTCGAACCGATCGCCACACCACAATCTGGTAATGGTAAACTCAATCCTGCATCCTTTACTGCCTCGGCGACAACCATCTGGGTGAGAGTGATAACATCCAAGGGTGCTTTCTCGATGAGAGCTAGCGGTAGTGGGGGTAAATCGGCAAACGGTTGATGTAACTCAATCCCCGATTTTCCGGCGATTAGACTTTGCCAAGTACTAGCGAGATCTCCCAGTGCAGATCTAAAACCAATGCCAGTGATTACGATTCGCATTTCCACTCATACTGAGGATTTTGGTAAGGATTCTCCCTTGGGGCGGGCAAAGGGCGATAGAATTATTAAGAACATATCCCCGACTTCTCCAAGAAGTCGGGGATATTGCGTTTCTAGAATTGGGCGGATAATCTCCCCCTCGCCTATTTTTTCAACTTATCTGCACCACTAGTCACCTTCGCGGAGGTAATTTTGTCACCTTGTTTGATGGTGTCGATGACTTCTAGCCCCTTGGTGATTTTGCCAAATACAGTATAGTTACCGTCGAGGAAAGGGATATCAGCTAGGGTAAAATAAAACTGGGAAGAAGCAGAATCAGGCGATTGAGACCTGGCCATGGCGATCGCCCCACGCTTGTGCTGTAATATGGGTCTGTCAGTAATCGGCTGACTATAAGTAGGTGCTGTTGCGCCTTGGGATTTGATTTCGAGGGGAATCTGCCGCTCGGAACTAGATCCTGATGGAATATAGCCACCAGTTCCATTGCCTTTGGGATCTCCACCTTGGACGACAAACGGTTGAGGTTCCCGCACGACGCGGTGGAATGTCAAACCGTTATAGAAGCCTTTTTGCACCAAATCGACGAAGTTACCCGCACTCAGCGGGGCATTATTACCATCTAATTCGATGGTTATTTGCTTACCCTTGACAGTCATGACAACAGTTGCCATCCCATCGAGTCTGGGTAAACCGGGAAATTGACTATTGGTACTAACAGCAGCGGGTGTGCTACTAGTAGGTGCTGCGGATGTGGAAGATGATGGGGTTTTTTTTGGACTATCGCAACCGCCCAAAATTAGAGCACCCATGAGGAAACTCGCTAAAATCAGCCTTTGAAATGGTATCTGCATCTGCTAGTAGGAAATAAGGGGTTTCTTCAGCTTAAGTTTAAGCCGATCGCTGCTCATAATACTAGTGACTGTCGATCGAATTCAGAGTTCCCGTGTTGGGGACTGGGGGACTGGGGGACTGGGGGACTGGGGGACAAATCATATTTGCACAATCCAAAATCCCCAATCCAAAATCCAAAATCTTTAAATCCTACAACCCTTCCAGGGGTACGCCCAAAAATCTGGCTAGATTTGCACCTTGAGTTTCTAGTTCAGCGAGTGAAATTGGCTCGCCAACGCGGGTGAGGGGGATTTCCCGACGACCTTTGATTCGCACGTAGATATTCCGACGGGGACTCAATCCATCCTTGATATCAACTCTGACTGCTTGAGCATCCTTAATTTTGCTGATGAGTTCGATGCGGCGATTTTTGCCTGGAAACCCATGTCGAAAAATCGTGATGTCTCCAGTCTCTTGATTGAATTCGTTATAACCACCGCCAATGTCGAGCAGGATCGATAACCACAAATATGTGGCGAGGAGAGTTCCGGCTACACCATAAAAACTCAGTGCAATCCCCTGGGGAATAAACGCTAGTTCCAGGGGATTGCTAACGGGGAGTAAATTGACTTTGAGATAGCTGGAAAGTCCAGCTAGCAAGAAGCCAATTCCTCCAATCGAGACAACAACCGCCCAAAAGAAGTTGCTAAAGCGGCGCGAACCCAAGACGGGCTGTAATAAAACAGTTTGGTCGATGGTAGTTGGTGGAGTAGTAGACATTTTTAATAAATCAGTTTCGATATATTGAGTCGATCGGATCTTTGGACACTCACGATCCACTATCCACTATCCCTCATATACTCGGAACTCGATCGGCTCAAATTGTAAATTTTCGATACGCTAGTTATGTCCGATCTCGGAGATTAACCTCAAATGTGGATCGAAATTGCCCAAAGGATTAGTCAAGCCACAAACCAAGCATTTGAAATAAATAACTGTCGATCGGTGGTGGTTGCATTAACCAAGCCTACAGGATTAGTAGTACCGTTGGCGAAAGGGCGATAGGTGAATAGATGTATGGTATGCTCATGCACAAGCCGCATGAGCATCACGATCGGATCCCAGAGAACTCCAATAGGATCGCCCAGTTCCCCAGTCTCCCACTCTCCTATGTACGACATATCCTCTCGCCCAACCTGGGATGAGTATTTCATGATGATGGCAAAACTAACCGCCACCAGATCTACGTGTTTGGCGTTTCCTGTCGGTGCGGTAATTGTCAAAGATCGTCAGGTGTTGGCGACAGGTTATAATGGTTCGCCGTCGGGTTCGGCGCATTGTACGACGCAGGGAGAATGCTATCCAGGATTGAGTGCTTGCAATGCCAGTAAAAGTTTACCATCTCGATCGATCCATGCCGAGGCAAATGCGATCGCCCAAGCTGCCAAGCATGGGATTAATACCAGTGGTGCGATTATATACGTCACCTTAGAACCTTGTCTCGCCTGTCTCAAGCTCGTCATTTCGGCGGGAATTCGGGAGGTGTTTTATGAAACTCTATTTAATACTGGTGACAATATCACAGTGCGTGATTTTTTCATTGCAGATGGTTTGGTAAAGCTGACCCCAATTCAGGTTTCTGCAGCGACGGCGCAACGTTCGGCTTTGTTTTTATTGAATCCAACTTCGGTAGAATCGCAGGTTACTGGCTAGTCGATAAAGATAAAGGTCTACTATATTTACCCTTATCTTTATCTTTGTTATTAAATGAGCAGTTAGATTACCTACTTCGTTCGCCAACGCCAACGCCAACGATTTTATAGAAAAACGAACTTCTATTCCTTGCGACTGGCAGAGACTAAACAAATTAAGTTATCCTCGGTGATGAAGATTGCTTTACGTTCTTCACGCAAGTCCTTCATCAGTCGAGTCACCGTAACGCGAGTAGTGCCGATCGCACTAGCAATTTGGGCGTGAGTTAGTGGGAAAGGTAAACAATAACCTTCATCACAAGGCTCGCCAAATTCCTCAATCAACAGGGTGAGATAACCGAGCAATCGTTCGATCGTATGGCGTTGTCCGAGGGTATTTAACCATAGCAACTTTCGTTGATGTTGGTATCGAAAAGAGTCCAAGATTTCACGTCGAAAACTGGGGAAATTTTCTAAGTCGTGCCAATACATCCAGAAAATCGAAGTATTATCTGTGTGGGCAAATGCCTGGAGTGTAAAGGGTGCTCGATCGATAATTTCAAATGGTTGTCCCGCACCAACAAAGCCGAGAAAAGTTTCATCTCCACTTTGAAGTTGAAATTCGATCGGGGTACTATTCGCATTTGGATAGACATTTTGTTGCGTTTCCGCCGTACCTGTCAGTCTGATCGTACCTCGTTGGACGAGGTATAGTAGTCCCGATCGAGTCGGAATTTGGGCATCTTTGGAAAACGTGCGATATCGATAGTGCTCCTGTGCCCAATCTAGCAGACGATGCCAGGTTGAGAAGGAGCGAGTGGGATTCTTGGGCGGGGTAGATTGGGAATGCATAGCAAATCAGCATAACTGCTCATGATTTGTAATGATTTTACATGTATTTAGCTGTAGCCAATCATCTTTATTTTGATTAAGGGTTTTGGTAGTTGTCTGAAAGACAAGATATTATTTGGGATTACACAGCTTGAAGACGTTGCACAGATCGAACCCAATCGTACTCCCACTAATGCCTTCAATCGCTGGGGGGATAGCTGAGTATCTCCAATTGGCGGTTGCGGGAATTTACCCAGACTCTGGCTCGCCAAACGATCGTTTTGTTACTAATGGCGGCAAAAATCTACCAATTCGCCGCGTCCCAAAATCGCGATACCAGTACATCAGTCCGATCGCTCATCAATTATCAGCGAAATCTCATCTCACTCCTTTAGCTATCTGTCAAAGTCTGTTGGCATACATTCCAACAGATATCAAACCACTATCGCCACAGCTAGAGATTCAGTACTGGTATACAGATTCGGGATATATTTGCTTCCAACTCCCGCCTCGATCGATCGCCCTCTGGTTGGATTATATTTATACTTGGAAACCACAGCCGCCAATCGAGCTAAGATCTTCTGCCGATATAGATTTGTCGTTGGCGTTGGCGCAGCCTTTGCCTCAGCAAAAGCCTTCGCCTTGCGAAATCGCTGTATATGCTGGCGATCGCTGTCGTTCGATCCTAAAATTAGCTTGTGCCGAAGGTTTAATTTCCCAAGATATTTCCGGTGCTTGGCAAATCCCATCTTCTCAATGGTTCGATCTTGAGTCCATTCCCAGCAATAATCGACCTACAACCGACACAACCCTCAGTTTCGAGTCTGGAGCACAAGACAGGCTGATTCATGCCCTAATGGACGTTTTAGACTCGATTTGCGGCAGTCGCCCCGCAGACTATCCTCGACAAAAAATCGATCTCGCCCAAAGTTGGCTGGAATTTCATCGTCACTGTCGCATCTTCGGCGATGTCAAACGCCAAAACCCACACTTAGCTATTGCTAGATGTGGGTTGACGGCTATTTCTGAGCGTTATTTATCAGTGTGGTAGGGTGGTAGGGTAGGAGGGTGGTAGGGTAGGAGGGTAGGAGGGTGGTAGGGTAGGAGGGTGGTAGGGTGGTAGGGTGGTAGGGTAGGAGGGTGGTAGGGTAATAAGGTTTGTCCCCCAGTCCCCCAGTCCCCCCCTCTCCCCGTCTCCCCGTCTCCCCGTCTCCCCCTCTCCCCCTCTCCCCCTCTCCCCCTCTCCCTACTCCCCAACCATTGCCGATCGACCTTGCTTGGCAAGACGGACGACGAGGAAGTATCCTAGATATAGGCTGTAAATGATTAGACCCAGGATGCCGAGGAAGCCGAGAAATTCTGGTTTGGCATTGCTATAATGAAATAACTGATAATATGCCCAAGATGGTTCAAACCAAGTCTTACAGTAATCTGTTTTCGCACCATTGAAGGCGCAAGAGAGGAAAGGAATGGTAGCGATCGCACTGAGAATAGAGTAAAATGTAGTCGCCCACCGCCAAGATGTAAAAGTAAGTTTGAGTGGACGAGCTGGTAAGTCGGTAATCTCTTCATTGAGATCTGCCCAAAACCACAGGGAAAGAGGAATTAATATTTGCGCGGCGAATCCAGCAATAAAGCTGATGGGCGAAGAGCCGATTTGGAGGTATACGGCGATCGCCATCAGACTAGCCACCTTCCAGTAGATAGTTAGTGAACTCTGGATGACTTCGACTTTTTGGGAAAATGCCCAGATGAGGAGAATGAGCGGAGCTATCACCGTAAAGATTACCGCCAACCGAAAATCCATCCAGATTAGAGATTGAGTCATTAGAATTTAGATTTCAAGAATAGATAAATTACACCTGTTGACGGATTCTCTACTACGAACCAAGTCCAACAGACTTCTATCTTCAATCTTCCCATAACTTTACCATCGTTGGCATATACTCACATCTTGCGTAACGTTGCTACCGATATCCAATTTGACACATCGGAGTAAATATGACTCACATTGATACTCGCATTACCGCCGTCACCGTATACACAGACAGAGCATTAGTGACTCGGCAAGGGATAATTGAACTTGTGGGTGAGGAGCGAGAATTAGTACTGACACAGTTACCTGTCACCCTCGACTCTGAGTCGGTGCGAGTGAGTGGAAGAGGCAAAGTTGCCGTTAAATTGCAGGGGGTGAGTGTCGAGCGAGATTATAGCATCGAACCTGTGGGCGAAAGAGTCGGCGAACTTACCAGCCAAATCGAAACCTTAGAAGCAGAGCAACGACAGGTGCAATTGCAGTTGGAGACATTGAATCTCCAGTCAGACTTTATCCAAGGCTTGCGGAGTAAAACAGAGACATCCTTTTCCCGGAGTTTGGCGAAAAAAGAAGTCAGTCTCGATGACACCCTCAAGCTCATCGAATTTATGGGCGGTAAGTTTACCGAATATGCTATCGCCAAAGAAGACTTAAACGATTTCGCAAGGCGAAGGCTTTTGCTGAGGCAAAGGCTGCGCCAACGCCAACGACAAAGGCAAACTGATAAACAAATCAAAGCCTTACGCGCCAAACTTCAACAGCTAAAAAATCCCCAAAGTAGCGAAAGCTTTCAGCTCAGAGTATCGATCGAGCCTAGTGGCGCAGGAGAATTTGAGCTTGATGTAAATTATATCGTCGATCGAGCCAGTTGGACACCCCTATACGATCTACGAGTCCAAACTACCCGCAAAATTATTCAGCTCAGTTATCTGGCTCAAGTCACCCAGACGACTGGCGAAGACTGGGAAAACATCCAGCTTACCCTTTCTACCGCCAAGACAGGTTTGGGCAGCCTCCCACCCAAATTAGACCCCTGGTACATCAATATTTCCACACCGCCTACCCCCGCACCGATGATGAGAGCGAGATCTGTTGCTGCTGCACCTGCGATGATGGCAATGGAGCGGATGACTGATGAGATGGATGGATTGGAAATCGCATCACCAGCATACATCGCCGAAACAGTATCCGCCAAAATGTCCCAACAGGGTAGCGTCGTCAAATTTGAGATTGGTGGTGGTGGCAATATTCCCAGCGATGGTAATCCCCATAAAGCGACGATTTTTAATGATGATTTTTCCTGTCGATTGAATTACGTGGCGATGCCGCGTTTGGTGAGTTTTGCTTATTTGCAAGCTCAAGCACAGAATCCCCCTAATGGAGCGACATTATTACCAGGTACGGCGAATATTTTTCGCGATGAGATGTTTGTGGGTACGACTGAATTGGAAAATATCGCCCCAGGGCAAGAATTCAAACTCAATCTAGGTATCGACGAGGGCATTAAAATCGATCGAAATTTAGTCGAACGTCAAGTGGATAAAAAGTTTCTCGGCATGGGCGGCAATCGATCGATTAATTATGCCTATCGTCTGACTATTACCAATCTATTAGCCCAAATTAACCACCTCGAACTAATCGAACAAATCCCCCATAGTCAGAGCGAACAAATCAAAGTCAAGTTAATCAAAGTCAGCCCTCAAATTCCATTAGGCGAAATGGGCATCTTAACTTGGAACTTGGATTTAGCTGCAAATAGCCAGATGGATATCTACTACCAGTTTACGATCGAGCATTCACAAAACACCCCCATAATTGGGTTGGAAATTTAGATCTGGTAATTAGTTCTAGTCATCCCATCGCGGTCCTAAATCAGAAGCTAGCTCTTTATCTTCCTATCTCTGTGCCCTCTGCGCTCTCTGCGGTTAAAAGATCGGGTACATGCTGCATAGGCTGACAGATCTCCGATCGTACTCCTATAAGCATGAGATTATCGATCGACTTTTGGGCACAATAGGGAAAAGGATCGTCAGATTCCATATTATGACCTTATCGATCGGATAATATGCTATTGCTAAAGGAAAGCCAGGTTGAATTTCAGGATGTCATCAATCCAGACAGCGAAAAACCGACACCAGTAATTGGGATTTTTTACCAAAACAAACTTTTCAAAAAGGTGAAATCTTTTCCCAAAGATAAGTTGGAATCAGCACAACAATTGACACGTCGATTATCCCTCGATCCTCAAGTGGCGTGCTTGATGCTAGAAGAAGCGACAGGATATACTATTTGGTGTCAGGATGCTAAGTTAATATCCTACGATAGTAGTCAAGTCGATAAATCTAACAATAATTGGATCGATAAAATCGATCTCAAAGAATTAGTTCGAGAAATGCGCGATATTGGTGGCGTGAAAATAAAAGACCGTCGTTATCGCCTAACTGTTTATCCTCGTTGTATAGTGGGTAGTGAAGCTACAACTTGGCTGGTGCGAAAGTTTTTTGTTTCTGAAGCTGAAGCAGTTAAATTGGGGCAACGATTGATCGACGAAAAAATGTTGCACCATGTCACTGATGCACATCCTTTTGAAGATGGTTTCTTTTTCTATCGGTTCTATTGGGATGAGTAAATTATACTTCTAGCTTGACGCTATTTTGTCTATTATGAAAAAACAATTTAATTCTCGACAGGTATTGTTACTAATTAGTTTGACATTTATAGGATTTATCCTCTCAGCAATGCCAGCATGGGCACAGATTGCCGCACCTAGTTCGGGATTCAATCTCCAAATATTGTTCAAAAATACTCTTGAATGGATCGAGAGTCTGGGCGCGATCGCACCTCTGGCTTTTATCGGTATTTATATTATCTCAACTATTGCTTTTTTACCTGCTTCTCTATTAACTTTGGGGGCTGGAATTGTCTTTGGGGTGTGGTTAGGTTCGCTTTATGTATTCGTTGGTGCCACTCTTGGGGCAATAGCAGCCTTTTTGGTCGGTCGTTATTTAGCCAGAGATTGGGCGGCTAAAAAAATTGCTGGAAATGATAAATTCAATGCGATCGATCGAGCTGTTGGCAAGGAAGGATTGAAAATTGTCCTCCTGACTCGGCTCTCACCACTCTTTCCATTCAATCTACTCAACTATGCTTTTGGATTGACTGGAGTCTCAATTCAGGACTATATAATTGGTTCTGTCGGGATGATTCCAGGAACTTTAATGTATGTCTATATCGGTTCTTTGGCGGGCAATATTGCCCTGATTGGTACCGCAAATCAACCGACTAATCCGACGCTACAATGGTCGATTCGGATTGTCGGATTTATCGCTACTGTTGCAGTCACGATCTATGTTACCCGCATTGCTAAACAAGCCTTGAATCAGTTGACAGAATCATAACTAAGTAGATGGGGAAATTATTTATAAAATAGATTATGCCTGAAACCTAGATGGTGGGCTATGGAGATCGTAATCCCGTGTTACCCCCCCAACCCCCCCTTGTAAAGGGCTTGCTCTCGCTCCCTCCCCTTGGCAAGGGGAGGGCTGGGGTGGGGTAAAACCAATACCGATTATACCGATAGATCGCGAATGTACTATTACTTATTACTTATTACTTAATCACCCCTTATCCCTAATTCCTATGTCAACCATTACACCGATGGATGTTTATAATCAGCAGTTAATTGACTATGTGCATCCTCATGACTGGATAAATCCTCAACCTGCGGATATTTACGACTTGGTGGTAATTGGCGCGGGTACGGCGGGATTGGTGGTGGCGGCTGGTGCAGCGGGATTGGGATTGGGGTTGAAAGTCGCCCTCATCGAACGACATTTAATGGGTGGAGACTGCTTGAATTTTGGTTGTGTACCTTCTAAAACGATTATTCGATCGGCAAGAGTTGTCGGTGAGATTTGGCGCGGTAAGGAGCTAGCGATTGGGGTAGATGACATAGATATAGATTTTGGAAAGGTAATGGAGCGGATGCGACGAATTCGATCGCAAATTAGTCATCATGATTCTGCTGCTCGATTCAAAAATCTTGGTGTGGATATCTTTTTAGGTGATGGGCAGTTTGCCAGTAAAGAGACAATTACCGTTAATGGTCAAACTCTCAAGTTTAAAAAAGCGGTAATTGCCACAGGTGCTAGAGCTGCTACTCCTCAAATACCTGGTTTAGCTGAAGCTGGATATCTGACGAATGAAACTGTATTTTCTCTCGTCGAACGTCCAAAAAAATTAGCCATTATTGGCGGGGGGCCTGTTGGTTGTGAGTTGGCTCAAACCTTTCAGAGATTGGGTTGTGAGGTGATATTATTGCATCGCAGCAGTCATGTTTTAAATAAAGAAGATGCTGAAGCAGCGGCAATTCTACAGCAGGTATTAATTAAAGAAGGCGTGAAGCTAATTGTCAATTGTCAGTTGCAACAGGTTAGTAATGATGAGATTGGTAAAACTATTACTTATACTGTAAATGGTCGATCGGAGAGTATTACCGTCGATGAAATTCTATTAGGTGCGGGACGTACGCCAAATATTGAAAGTCTCAATCTCAATAATGTAGGGGTAGCTTATAACGATAAAGGCGTGCAGGTAAATGACTATCTGCAAACTACTAACTCTCGGATCTATGCGGCTGGTGATGTCTGTATGCAGTGGCAATTTACCCATGCTGCTGATGCTGCTGCTCGCATCGTTATCAAGAATACTTTATTTTCTCCATTTGGCTTGGGCAAAAGTAAACTCAGTAGTCTAGTTATGCCGTGGGTGACTTATACAGATCCTGAAATCGCTCATGTGGGGATGTCGGCGGCTGATGCCGATCGAGCGGGCATCAAGTTTGATACAATTAAAGTCTTGATGTCTACTGTCGATCGAGCGATTACCGATGGTGAAACTGAAGGGTTTGTCAAAATCATTCATCGTCGCGGTAGTGATGAGATTCTCGGCGCAACGATAGTTGCCAGTCATGCTGGCGAGACTATCTCGGAAATAACTACGGCGATGGTAAATAAGATTGGCTTGAGTAAACTTAGTAGCGTCATTCATCCCTATCCCACTCAAGCTGACGGCATCAAAAAAGCCGCCGATGCTTATCGTCGCACCTTATTAACTCCCCGCACCAAAAAAATTCTCGGATTGCTGACGAAGTTTTCTTGAAGATATACGAGTCCTATTTGAGAAGCTTGTCTTATCATACCTTTGTTCTAGCAGCTCAAATTGTTGATGAACAAAGGCTAGGGTTGTAACTGTAACTTATTGCCGAAAATGCTAATAAATTATTACATGCAATAGCAAAATTAACTGTACTCTGTCATAATGGAAGATTATCATGGTGCTTTTCTACAGCGTTTCAAGGATACTGAAGTACTTCATACCTCTTCAAGAAAAGTAGCGGCGATGCATTTAGGCGGTGTCACAATAGAATGCTTGCTAAAATCCATGATATTAGCTGCGCTACCGAAAAATGTAAACAGAGAATGGAAGACAGATTCTAACAATCCTGGGCATACGATCTCTAATCCTGGGCATAGTCTCCAAGAAGCATTAAAGCGGCATAATCGACTAAATTCTAGAATCGATAAATTTCCAGAAGTAAGAAGATGGATAGAGCGGGTTGAAAATCCAAATCAGCACTTTATTAACATGCGTTATGTCGATACTGAGCCTAACGATCTAGAATACAAGGAATGGTGGTTAGCATATACACGTCTCGTCAGTTGGCTAAAAAAGCAAGCTACTCAACTTTAAAGGAGCAGATATGCAGAGAAATAATCTAATCAAGCTCGAAAAAATTATCGCCACCAAATATGCAAAGGATCCGAAAGAATGGACTGAAGTAAATATTTCGACTTCTGGACTTCTAAATCTGACAATTATTAGCGATCGATTTATAGACTTGTCCATGTCAGAACGAAAAGACTCAGTTCTGAGTGTGATAGTAGAATTTCATATATCATTAGGCTTTCTCTCTCTTTATACCATTGAAGAAGCAATCTCTCTCAATTTATCGCGTTCATCGATCGATAGAAACACCATTCACACCTGGCAAGATTTAGCTGTATGGGCAGCAAATCCACAAGAGCATAATTCATCTTTACAGCCAGAGCAAAACACACCTAAAACAGTAACTTTTTATTCTTTTAAAGGAGGAGTAGGTCGAACTACTGCCTTAGCTCATGTTGCTTGGATTTTAGCTATGCGAGGTCGTAAAGTTGTAGCTATTGACTTGGATTTAGAAGCTCCAGGTTTGAGCACAGCACTTAAATTAAATCCAGAACCACCTTATGGGATAGTTGATTACTTTTACGAAAAATCTTATTTGCCAGTAGGAATTGAGCCAAATATCTCGATTTCTCAGATATTTGGTGAAGTTAAAGTGCCGGATGCTCCTGGTAGACTTTTTGTTGTTCCGGCTGGTGTTCTAAATTTAGACTATATTTCTAAGGTTGATGATTTACGCGCAACTACTATTGTTGATAGTAGAGAGACATTATGGTCTATATTTAGTCGAGAAATTAACGAGCAATTAAATCCAGATGTTATCCTGATAGATTCTAGAACTGGAATCAACCAATGGGGTGCATTGTCTTTATTGGAAGCTGCTGATAAAGCAATTATATTTTTGTTTCCAAATGACCAAAATCAGCAAGGAATAGATCTGGTGCTGAAATCTCTGAATTCGTTGAATAAATTATCAATTGATTTTGTCTTTTCTCCAGTTCCCGATCTGAGTGAAACTGGAATAACTAAAATAAAACAAATTTGGAGTCTTCTAAATACAGAAGTAGATCTGACAATTGGCGAAGATGAAATGGCAGAACCTTTAATAGTGCCTTATCTTCAGCCTATTGCTATGGTTGACAGTTATCCTATTAATAATAGTTTTTTAGACTATTACAATCGAATTGCTAATCTGATTGATGAAGATACCGATCGAGTTCGAGTTAGCCCAATTTTGAATGATTTAGAGAGCCGCTGGCAGATTCTGAAAACATTAAAATTTCCTCCTTTGAATGCAGCCGATCCAAGCCAAAATCTAAATGATTTATTTCAGAAAACCACTAATTTTACAAAATTTTTAGATGCTAATACTTGTCTAATTAAAGGTCGAAAGGGAACAGGCAAGACAGCACTTTATTTATTACTACTAAGACATGAAGATATTGCTAAAAAATTAGCTCAAGATCGACTAGAAAAGGTAATTTTATTTTCTGGTCATGGTGGATTTAATGAGAACAGACCATCTCGTGAAGAATTTCAAATTATCAACCGATCGCTAATAGAAAAACAAGGATCTTGGGAAGCTTTTTGGCGGTCTTATTTACTTCTGAAAATATATCACAACAAGAGTTTGCAGCCGTCAGATATACTGAAAGGAGACAAATTCCATAAATTACGCGAAATTCTCAAGAAACTACCTAAAGATAATTGGCAATCGGAACATACTCAGGCACTCATTAAATTATCAACTGACGATACATTAAGACTAGTAATTTTAGATGCTTTAAGTATTGTCAATGAAAAACAACATCGTCAAGATCGATCCCTCTGGTTCCTTTATGACGATCTAGATGAAGATTTCCCTGGAAAAGATGAAGTCAGACAACAAGCTTTAACTGGATTATTTCAACTAGTACAATCTTTTGATGCTCGTCGATTAAACTCAATTAGGTTCAAAATATTTTTACGAGAAGATATTTGGAGTCGGCTAAACTTTGATAATAAGAGTCATTTTAACGGACGCGATTTATTATTAGAGTGGAGTAGAATAGATTTCTTGCGGTTAGCACTTCGTCAGGCAACGCAGTCATCAGAATTTAAAAATTTAGTCGATCGTTCTTCGCCTATTGAAAATATAGATACAGCTACGGAAGAAGCCTTGAGCCGGAATTTAGATTTGTTATGGGGCATTCGTCGTAGAACAGGTGATAAAGCTAAGTATGTTTCCAGATGGATTTATGAACGATTAACAGACTCTAGTGGTACTGCATTTCCTCGCAGTTTAAGTGCATTACTTCAAGGTGCAACAGAACACGAGCTAACTTATGAGGAACAAGCCTCAGTGCAATTGCCTACTGACGATCGTTTATTACGTGCAAAATCCCTAGAAGTTGGATTAGAAAAAGCATCAGAAGAACGTTGTGATGCCATCAAGCAAGAATATCCAGATTTAGTTAACTTCTTTAATACTCTAGAAGGTCTTCCAGCTTTACCTTCTAGAGAAGAGATCGCTCAAAAATGGCAAGATTCAGCACGGGAAATAATACCAAAATTCGAGGAATTTGAGAGCTTATTAGCTGAAATTGGAGTTGCTAAGTGGAGGGAGAAAGAAAAACGATATGCCTTTTCTGATATTTATGTCTACGGATTTAAGATGAATCGTTCGGGGACAAAATAACAACATAATTTTTACTGCATAATACACCTCGTGCTGATGCTAGCTCTCGATATGTCTGAAATCTCTACGATCGTTTTTACTCGTTATCCAGCAGCGGGGAAAATCAAAACTCGTCTGATTCCCGCTTTGGGAGAGGAAAGAGCGGCTGCTTTGCACAAAAAGATGGCGGAGCATACTATCTCGCAAGTGAGAGCCTTACAGCGGCTTGTACCTGGCGATATTGAGGTTTGGTATGTGGGTGGGAATTTAGCTTTGATGCAGGGTTGGTTGGGGGACGATTTAACATATCAACTGCAACCCGATGGGGATTTGGGCGATCGAATGCGGTTAGCTTTTCAGAGTATATTCGATCGAGGCTACAAAAAAGCAGCGATCGTCGGTACTGATTGTCCAACTCTCACCACTGAGATTTTAGCACAAAGTTTTGAGGCACTTGACGATCGTCCAATCGCCCTCGGCCCAGCTATCGACGGTGGTTATTATCTGATCGGCTTGCAATATTTAATCCCCGAACTTTTTACGGGGATTCCCTGGAGTACTGCTAATGTTCTTCAAGAAACAGTAAAGATTGCGACGGATTTAGGTATAGTACCGACGTTATTACCGTACCTTGCTGACATCGATTTACCGCAGGATTTAGCACATCTTCCAATAGGATTCGCTCGGATGGATATGTTAGAATAAAAAATATCGGTCAAAATTCCATCTATTTGAGTACCGAATGTTCAAAGCAAAGTTACAATTTTCAAGGTTTTTTGCATTGTCTCTAGTCGTTGTCTGCTTTACCTTCTTCACGGTAGATGTAGCGAATTCTCAACGACTCCCTTTAAGTGAAGCCCAATCTAAAACATCTAACAGAGAAACCTCCAAGTATAAATTAGCAAGCGAGGTACTGTCAGAGATAGGCATCGCAACAAGATACGATCTGCATTTTGACCACTTGATGGGCACGTTAATCGGTGACAAAGATTTTAAGCTTTATGCAAGGTTTAGGAAGATGTTTATACGAGAAATTGGGTGGAAATACTTCAAAGATGCTTATGCAGCAAAATTGGCAGCCGATTTTTCGGTGGATGAATTAAAGGAACTATTAAAATTATCCAAGCAACCTGTAATGAAAAAGTTGTTGCAATCTGAAATTAGAGCATATATGGATACATCTAAACAAAGGTTTAAAATAGGCTCCCAATTGTGGAATAACTATAATGATGGCAAAGTAAATTTACCCCCCAACTAGATTTTCACTAAACTGGTTCATAAAACGTCGATCGATCCAATCTTTCCAGATCCAGAAAAATCTAGATTTCCCCAGATAAAGATCGCCCCAAATAGCGACGGCTTGGGAATTGCCTACCCCAATTAGAGATAGATATTTTTGCTGGGGATGAAATGATTTGAGTGGTTTATGTGCGATCGCATTACGGATATTATCCGCAAGTATCCCACCTTGTCGAACTGCAAAGACTCCCGCTTTGGGATAAGAGCGATCGATTTGGGTGGCGATATCTCCAGTCGCGAAAATATAGGGATGAGAAATAGATTGCAGATGTTCATCTATTAAGATAAATCCTCGATCGTCTGTAGCTAATCCCGATGACTGAATCCATGTTGCTGCGGCTGCTTGAGTCACCCAAATTATTCGATCGCAGGATATGTTCAATCCAGATTGACATTTTACCAGATTCTTATCTATCTCTATTACAGACTCATTGAGATGGATGTGAATACCTCGATCGATCGCTAATTGCTCGAACCTTTTTCTGACAATAGCCGAATATCCATTCATCAATTCCTGCTGTCGATGGAATAAATGGATCTCTGTTTTGACGAGTATTTTTTCGAGCTGTATTTGCAACGTCAAAGCTAATTCGACACCACCAGCACCACCGCCAACAATGCCGATCGATCGAGGTCGATTATCTTGCTGGATTGACTGGATAAAGTCTTTCCAAGATGATAAGAAATAAGGGATTGGTTTAGCGGCGATCGCATATTCTTGTACCCCAGGGATATTATTAGTAGCTGGAGTACTGCCAATATCGATCGACAAATAATCAAAATCAATTGGGGCATGTCGATCGCATAATACTTTTTTATTTGGTAGATCCAAGCCGATTGCACTATCTAATATTAGTTGTGCATTAGCAAATTCAACAAGTCTTTTTAGATCGATGTGGCATTCATCAAAAGAGTAAATACCGCCCAAATGCCCCGGCAACATCCCCGAATAAGGAGCGTGGGTAGTATCGGTAATTAGGATTAAATGTACGTCTACAATTGGATTTAGACCCCAAGCACGAAGCGCGATCGCATGACTATGACCCCCGCCAATTAAAACTAAGTTTTTCATCATCTCTATATAATAATCAATAAGATCCCCGACTTCTTGGAGAAGTCGGGGATCTTACACCTCCAGTATCATTTATTAAAGGCGGTACAATCGCACCAATCGATCGAGATCGACTCCGATTAGATACCCTAAAATCATCAGTTGATTAATTAGAGTAGTTTTAAATATACCTTGTTGAAGCCATCGCCGAGCTGAAGTAATGACAGGTTGCTCGATAATTGCGACAGATCCCAATTTCTGGAGCCGTCGCATCAATTCAAAGTCTTCCATAATCGGCAAATCTGGAAAACCCCCGATTTCATCAAACACCTTTGCGCTGAGAAAAATAGCTTGATCGCCATAGGGCATTTTTAAAAACCTCGATCGATATTTTACACCCCATTCCACCCACCGAAAACGTCTAGATAGATCGTCAATTTTGAGTGCGAAAGCTCCAGCTATTGGCAATTTATCAGATCGACAAACATCACCCAAAGCAGTCCGAATTAGATCGTCATATCCCACAGGAAGCCGCGTATCAGCATGGAGAAACACCAAAATATTCCCAGTGGCATTTTTAGCACCCAAATTCATCTGATTAGCACGCCCAGCCTTACTATAAAGGAGCATGATACCTAGGTCTTTTACTACTTCGATCGTTCCATCAGTAGAGCCACCATCCACGACGATAACCTCCGTATTATCGCTGGGAAAGATACTATCAATCGCGACTCGAATATTATTTGATTCATTTAATACTGGAATAATAACCGAAATTCGTTCCATCCTAATTTTATTAAGTTAATAGACTTCCGCCGCAACTAGATCCACTTCCGGCTGTACAACCATAACAATAGGGTGCCGTTTGAATTTCACCAATCGTATCTAGCGTACCCAGTTCTAATAACTTTGCCACAGTCAAAATATCGCCCGTTGCTGTCTGCGCTGGTAACTCTGCCATCTGATTAAAGTCGCAATCATATACTCGCCCCAAATAGTCGATCGACAGCTCATTTCGACACATTAAACCCGTCACAGTTGCAGGATTGAAATGAGATGCTAAAAACTCTACATAAGGATGATAAAGTTCTTGCTGCTGAAGATATATCGCACTTCTACCGATCGGTAAATTGGTAATCGCAAATAATCGATCGAACTTAATATCGAACTCCCGATCTAGAAATGCCTTATAATCCAATTCTAACTTACTCTGATCTGGTGTGAGCGTAAATCGATCGTTAGTTGGCATCGGCGGATTGTACACCAAATCCAGACTCAAATTTGAATTCCTACCATAGCCTAACCTATTCAACCATTGCAGCGATCGAATCGAAGTATCATACACACCCCTACCGCGCATTTTATCCACATTATCAGCCAGATAGCAGGGTAAAGAAGCCACGATTTTGACCTGATGTTCGGCACAATATGCCGGGATATCATCAAATCCTGGCTCAAAGTAAATCGTTAAATTCGATCGAACGATTACCTGTTTCCCCGTCTGACGAGCTGCGGCAATGAGCGGTTTAAAACCATACAACATCTCCGGCGCACCACCTGTGAGATCGATCGTTTCAATCTGCGGAAACTGTTCGATCAGAGCGATTAATTGACTGCAAACCTCCGCCGAAAGTTCTTCGGTACGATTTGGGCTGGCTTCCACATGGCAATGTTTACAAGCCAAATTACACCGCTTGCCCAAATTAATCTGGAGTGTATTAATGGTTTGCTTCTGCAAAGGTGCGCCGAGTTTTTGGCGAAAAGGTACGTTAAATTCTTTAGTCTGAATCATCTGATTATTCTCAGGAAAGACAAGGCTACATCAAATATAATGCTCAAGCATCAGATATTTTGGTATTCTCATATCCTACCCCACAATCAACCTGTAGGGGTGCCCCTCGTGGGTACCCAAGGGTTAAAGAATTAGCAATTCTGTTAACTGTTGCATGATGCGAGTATTTTCAGCCAATCTTTCTACCCCACAATCAACCTGTAGGGGTGCCCCTCGTGGGTACCCAAAGGTTAAAGAATTAGCAATTCCGTTAACTGGTGGAAGATGAGAGTATTTTCGGGCAATTTTCCTAGCAGCAACCACCACCAGCATAATGCCAAGTAGAGTCAGTCACAAAAATATCTGGTATCCGTGCAAACTTCCCCGCAGTCTTGTCACAAATTGCCAGAGGTAAACCTCGTTGTAAAATATGCCCATCCCCGTCGTCAAAAATATCTTCCTTACCCATATAGCTAGCAGTTTTACCCGTAAAAACACAAGCTCCATCAGCGGGAATCGGCACCTTAAACGAAACAGAATCCAAACTATCTAATAAAATCGGACTTGGTAAATCGTAACTATGAGGATCCAATAGCCGATAAGGGCGACGCGATCGAATTTCCACCTGACCAAAACCCGACTCGATGATAAACTGAGTATATTCGGCATAACTTAATGCCCCAGATAAACACATCGCCCGCAACCTATCATCCTGGCGTAAATGTGCTGGAATCGGTTGAGTCGTAATAGGATCGCTCATCAGCAATCGCCCACCTGGTTTCAGCACCCGATAAGCTTCCTTGAGAGCCTTGTGCAAATCCTCTGGCTCAAAGATATTAAACAAACAGTTTTGAGCTACTACATCCACCGATTCATCAGGCATCGGTAACGCAAAAGCATCACCCGCCAAAACTCGCACGAATTCCGGCGCAAACCAATCATTATCTAGAGCCGCCAGCTTCAGATTTTCGATCGCTGCGTGGCGCATTTCCGCCACAGGATCCACCGCAATTACCGCATCAGCTCTCCGCCCAAAATAAGCAAATTGCAGGGCTTCTAGACCCCCTCCCACCCCAATGTAGAGCACAGTGGGTTTGTCTATCAGCTCCGCCGGATGCACCGTAGAACCACAGCCATAATTCATCTCGTACATGATGTCAGGAATATTCAATCCTGGTAATTGCAGCGGCGGCGAGCTGATGCAACACAATCCGATTTGAGGGGTTTGGGCAGCCTCTGCATAGAGCTGTGCGGTAGCGTCTAAATAACTCATAAATATCTTTAACTTTAGTATGCGATCGATCTATGCAAGCATCTCATATCTTGCATAGAATCGATCCGATCCAATTAACCTGGTGGGTACCCAAGGGTTGAAGAATTAGTACTCCTGACAACTAGTGCAAGATATGAGGCACTCCATTTTAGCGGTTTCGAGCGATTGTTGGTTTTTAAAAATTTTCCGCTCGATCGTCTATCTCTAACCTACAGAGTGGATTGCACCTCGCCACTCAAATTCAATCCGTTCTTCAGCTTGGACAAATTTAACAGCGATCGTGTATTAGGATCCTTCCAATTGGGAACTAAACTTTCAGTAATTTCTTCATTTACTAGTGAAGCTAGATTGAGTCACCGATAAAACCGCATATTCTTTAAACAATTTTTACTTATGAGCATTTCAAATTATCGATTTAATTTACCAGCCCTATTGACACTTTCTCTATCTATTGGCTCGATGGTGGTATTCACCAATATCGAGACAGCCACTGCTGGGTGTAAGAAAAATTGTCGCCCTGGAATTGGCAAAGCAGTTTCAAAACCAGGTGGGGGTGGAACTGGAATTCCTGATGAAACGAAAGAGACTAAGATCCAGGAAAAGATTGAAATTCAAAATCCGGGTAAATTAGCTCCAGCGACTTTAAATCGAACCATCCTGAAAACCAGATAATCGATCTAAAAGATGCCTGAAATGACTCAGGCATTTTTAGATCGATCGATTAAGATTTCGGCCGATTGTTTAATTGTCGTTCGCGTAGCGTACCTTCGGTAATCGATTGCCGCAGCAAGACTAGCACTTCCAGACAAACCAATTATTGATGGAATCAACGGTACCCAATATCCCAGTTGCAATAATCCAAAACAAATACCAGTCAAGATCGCAATTTCCACGAGCGCAGCCAAAGCAAGATGAAGTGGGCGACGACATAAAACAATTAGCAATCCACCCGCAAAAGACCATCCTCCAATCCAAATTATTTCTATCCATGTAGGCCAAGTTCCGATTAATAGTCTACCATTTAATACCGCACTCAATAGTTGACTGGCCATTTGACCTTGCAATACAACAGGCGGAATAGACTCATAAGGAGTTTGGTTGAATTCACCATATCTAGCAGCAGCAACCGTACCAATTAAAACGATTTTATCTTTGACTTCTTCAGGCTTGAGTTCTGATAAAGCATATTCTAAGGTGACTTGGGGGGCAAAACTGACTAGATCTGGCGTAGCACGGTAATTTAATAAAATTTGCTCTCCTTGCAGCCGATTTTTTTGATATCCTCCAGTGTGAGCTGCTAGCACCGGAAAAGTTAGGTTGCCTATTTTATAGATATGTGGAATCGAAAAATCCCATTCAATTCCTTTTTTCTCTAAATAGCCAAGCGCAATCTGTAAACCAAATCCAAGATCTGCCTTACATTTAGATCTGGGGGGAATATCACTCATAGCGAGATAATGACGACGAATTACTCGATCGTCGTCGCCAATAATATCGCTAAAACCGATTTGTTCTGGGTTGATTTCTGGTGGTTGCCCAATGCCTACATCATGAGGATCGGGGCTGCTAACTTTACACATTCCGAGCAAACTTTTGCTATTCTTCATTCGTTCGGCTAAAACTGCATTATTTTTATCGACTTCATTCGATCGATAAATATTCAATCCAATTATGGCAGGTTCAAAACCTTTCGAGCCTAATTTATCTACTAATTTTGCTAGAGATCGATCGGATAAAGAACTACTACCCGGTTCTCCTGCCTGATTCTGATTCTGAATATCTTTTTCTGTCACAGTCACAATCAGAAAGCGCGAATCGATATTTTCGGCTGGGCGCAATCTCATCAACCTGTCGTATCCCCCCAGTTCCCATGCTTCCATTAGCCCCAAATAGCGCGTTCCTGCCACCAAACTAGTGCAGGTAATACTAACTGCCATCGCTAAGGGAATCGCGCGTAATTTCGACCATTTAGGAGCTGTCTTTTCGATCGGTTTGGCTAAATCTTGCCAGGTTAATGAAGCAGTCGCGGAGTTTTGAAAGGTCGTCGGTAGCCAACTAGCACAAGGAAAATCTCCTTCCAAACCTTGCAAATATTCTCGTGCTTGGCGAATCGATATCTGGAGATGAAAACCATTAGCAAAAGCTTTGAGAAATTCTTTGAGAAATGCCTGTGCCACAAAGTCTGGTACTGGTTCTCCCATCACAATTGTATGAGGAATATGGAGTTGTTCCAAGTCATAAGCTAGTCCTAAACCATCACAGGAATTGAAGATTGCTAGTTGCAAACCTCGCGAAATCGCTTTTCGCAATCCAAAGTTTAATTCCTCCAATGTGAGGCTTTCGGTAGGATTGAGATTCAAGCAGCCTCGATTTTCTTCTGTCTGACTATGCCCAGCAAAAAATAAAATATCCCAAGCTTGCTCCCACAAATGTTGGTGCAGTTCTTGACGAGATGGTTCTACCAAAAAAACTAGTTCGGTATTTGGTAATTGTTGTAATAATTGTCGATCGGCATCAGTATCTATGCCCCGTCGATCTCCCAAAACTGCCAAAATTCTTACTCGCTCGTGAGTTGATTTGACAGTTGTTAATCGCTCGGATGGGCTACTAATAGATAGCTCTATATTGGGATTGCGTTCGATGAAATCCCACAAATGCCACGGCATCCGATGCAGTTGAGGATCGCTTGACTTCAACAAAATTTCGATAAATTCATTGGGGGAAAGAACATCCCGCAATCGTCCTTCAATCGGCTGAAATTCTGGAGCTGATAGCCATTGTTTTAGTAGACTTTGAATCTTTTTGGCAGAAGTTTTACAAGCTTCAATTTGGGACAATGCTCCGGTTTGAAGGCTAATTGCTTCTAGGGTAATTCTCGATTGCCCCAAACTAGCTCGATAGGATTTCTGCCAATGCTTTAATTCTGCCGATAACAACACTGCCGCAGGTAATCCACCCGATACCTCCGTAAATACTGGAGCACCAATATCGCTAATTTCGAGCGTCACCCGAAATCCTTGCTCTAAGGTGCCATCAAAGCGAAGAACTGCTCGTTTATGCATCATTCAACCTAGTGACTGTTATGGAAGTTCTAAGAGGATATTTGGGAAGTTATTTTTCATCCGCACAATTGTGATAATTCTCGGTTCGTCTCCCCCTTTGTAAGTTGTGGCAATCCTCAATGAGATCCTCAGTAGCAGTATTCGCTCCCAGAGAAATCAATCATTTAGGATTGCCATATTCCATATACAAAAGTTATTACCCACATTCCGCACTTTATCAAAAATATACTACCCCACGATTGGAATCGTCGCTTCGGCTGCAATATTTTTCTAGTAATTAGTTCGATATGTCTTCGCCAGACTCTTAATCTTTTTCTGAAATTTAGCAGTTGCATCAACTTGGATAATAATTTTTCGATCGTCTATCAAATTATTCCGACAATTGAGCAGCAGGTATTGTATTTCCAGCTACAACATCTGCTCATCCTTCCCGAAAACTCTGTGTTGGTGACTCGTCATCATCGTCTTCTTCTACGAAAACGATAACTTTAATTTTTGAGCCAACAGGAATTTTCACTAAGCCTGAATTTATGATTTCTATATCTCCTGATGAAGCAATTCTTGCTGGTAGTTCGTAAGCTTTCATAAGAGATATAGTCCGTAATTAGTTTTTAGAAATTACCTGCGAGAGCGTCTACACATCGATCGCAGATTGCCGGATGTTCGGTACTATGTCCTACGGTGGGTGAATAGTTCCAACAGCGATCGCATTTTACCCCTTCAGCAGTTGTGACACCGATTTTACCTGCTTCGCTGGTTGTCTGATGTGCCAAGCCGGAGAGTTGTTGCTCATCGTCGATGAGTTCGACTTGGGAGGCGAGGAAGAGGTAGCGGAGTTCGTCTACACCGTTGGATTTGGCGTGGGTAGATGGAGTCGCTTGTTTGCTGACGGGTAGAGTGCTGAGATCTCCACTTGGCTCTTGGAGGGAGACAATTCGGGCGGTGTCGGCTTGGGTGCCGATGATGGTATCTTTGTAGGCAACCATGCGATCGAATGTCTCTTTCCGCTGACTGATTTTACCGAGATTGCGGACGACAAAGATGACGCTCATTAGTGCGCCAAATGCTTCTAAGCTATTGCCGAGTAAGGGAATCCGATTGATGACTTCGATTAATCCGAAGGCGATATATAGGGTGATGCCTGCGATTAATAGTAACAGTAAGTTTAGGAGGGATTTCCGTTGTTCGCCATAGAATTCTTTGCCCAGATTAATCGCTCCGCTGACTACATCCGCGCCTGTTTGCCACAATTCTTGAGCGACGGGAAGTGGTAATCGCTCGACTAATTTGTCGATAGTCGGTGTGGGAATAGGGGTGATTCCTGGAGCTGATTGACTGACGGCGAGTGCTCCACCTGTGGCGACTGTTGTGGTGCCATAGGGGAGGCTGGCTAGTTTGGCGCGGAGGAGCGGATCTTGGATTTGTAGTAATACTTTAGCTTCTAGGGAGGAACCGATCGCTTTATCGGTGCGCGCTTGCTCCATCACCTTATTTACATCGGTGCGGAGGGCGCGAATTTTGTCCCAGGTGAGGGCTAAATCGGGCTGCGACCATTGGGGGTCTAGTTTTAGCCACCCTGCTTCAAATACCGATTTGTAGGGGGTGGGATAGGGCAGGTATTGCCAGATATCTTCTGCCATATGACAGAGTACGGGGGCGATCGATCGCGCCAAGTTTTCGAGGATAATTGCGAGTACTGTCTGACAGCTCCGACGACGGAAGGAATTTGGGGAGCTGATATATAGTCTGTCTTTGGCGATGTCTAGATAGAAGTTCGACAGATCGATCGTACAGAAGTTTTGGATGGTTTGGAAGAATTTGGAATATTGGTATCGATCGAATGATTCGGTGATTTCGTTAAATACCACACTGGTACGGTGGAGCATATATCGATCGATTTCGGGCAAGTCATTATAAGCGACTGCATCTTTTGTCGGATCGAAATCGTGGACATTCCCCAAGAGGAATTTTGCAGTGTTCCGAATTTTCCGATAAGCATCGGACAATTGTTTGAGGACATTTGCACCGATGAGAACATCATTGGTATAGTCTACCGATGATACCCATAGTCTGACCACATCCGCACCATAAGCCGGATCTACCTGAATATTTTTACCACCATTCATGATGACCATTGGATCGATAATATTCCCCAATGATTTACTCATCTTTCGTCCTTTCTCATCCAACACAAAGCCGTGAGTCAAAACAGTCTTGAATGGAGCGATGCCATTATTTGCCACACTAGTTAATAGACTAGATTGGAACCAACCGCGATGTTGATCCGATCCTTCCAGATACATATCCACCGGATAAACTAAATTATCCCGTTGTCTGGCTACCGATGCCCATGAAGAACCAGAATCAAACCAGACATCCATCGTATCCGTACCCAACCGATAAGAACGTCCATTATTTCGATAAGCTTCTGGCAACAATTCAGTCACAGACATCGAATACCAAGCATCAGAACCATGTTCAGCAAAGATACTTTGAACGTGATTAATCGTCTCCTCTGTTAGTAGCGGCTCATTAGTTTCTGTATCGTAAAAAACCGGAATTGGCACACCCCAATTACGTTGACGAGAAATACACCAATCCGATCGATCTGCTACCATTGGCGTAATCCGATTCTCACCAGTAGCGGGAATCCATTCCACTGATGAAATTGCTTTTAAGGCTGCTTCCTTGAATCCCTGTACCGATGCAAACCACTGTTCCGTCGCCCGAAAGATCGTCGGCTTCCTGGTACGCCAATCGTAAGGATACTTGTGAGGATAAGCTTCTTCTTTAATCAGTGAATGTGCGTCGCGCAAAGCTTGGATAACTAATTCATTCCCATCGCCGAGCACATTAGCACCCTTAAATACATCCCCTGCTTCCTCAGTGAAATTCCCATCCCCATCCACAGGCGCGAGAATCGCCAAACCATATTTTAACCCAACAATATAATCTTCTTGCCCATGTCCAGGTGCAGTATGAACCAAACCAGTTCCCGATTCAGTCGTGATATAGTCACCACCGATAATCATCGGACTCTGACGATCGTACAACGGATGTTTATACTTAGAATGCTCCAAATCCGCACCCTTAATTACCGCCCGCTGAGTCAGATGGAGATTTAACTTCGTCGCCAAACCATCAACCATCGCAGCAGCGACGATCGCATATTTACAGCCAGCATAAGGATTATTATCCCCTGCGCCCACTTCGACGATCGCATAATCCAACTCAGGATTTACCGCCACCGCCAAATTCGCCGGAATAGTCCAAGGCGTAGTCGTCCAAATCGCCACCGCCAAATCGTCCTGAAATGGCTCCAAAATCGCCTTCGCACTAGCCGAAATCTCCACCAGCTTAAATGCTGCGAAAATACTCCGTGACACATGTCCTTCGGGATATTCCAGCTCCGCCTCAGCCAACGCCGTCTTAGAACTAGGACTCCAATGCACAGGCTTCAACCCGCGATAAATATACCCCTTCAACACCATTTGCCCAAATACACCGATTTGAGCCGCCTCATACTCCGGCTGAAGCGTTAGATAAGGCTTATCCCACTCCGCCCAAACACCCATCCGTTGAAAGCCGAGCTTCTGCTCCTCCACAGTCTTCCGGGCAAAAGCCGCCGCCTTCTGACGTAATTCGATCGGCGTGAGACTTTTGCGCTCATCCGGCTTCATATCCTGAATAACTTTAAGCTCGATCGGTAGTCCGTGACAATCCCAACCAGGTACATACCGTACCTTCCGCCCCTTGAGCAACTGATAACGATTGATAATATCCTTGAGCGTCTTATTCAACGCATGACCCATATGCAGCGTACCATTAGCATAGGGCGGCCCATCATGTAGCACAAAAATCTCACCAGGATTCGACTGTGACAACCGTTCAAAAATCTGCTCATCCGCCCAGAATTTTTGCAATTCCGGTTCTCGCTTGACAGCATTCGCACGCATGTCAAACTTAGTCTGAGGGAGGTTTACGGTATTTTTGTAGGTTCCTGGTGCTGTCACAGTGGTAAATGCTCAATGGTGGGTCTATCCATATTATATGATGTGCGGTCTGAAATTAGGTCGGGGGTAGGGAATATAGATTCGGTATCTTGCAATTTGGCATCGATGACTTGGGCGCGACGGTTAAGTGCATCGTAGCCGTAGGTGATACTATTTTTGAATTTTCTCAACTTCTGTCGATCGGTTGTCGGTTTATCTGAGATAAGTTAAAATTCATGCACAACTATCGATAGATCTCTTATGCGATCGATACTAGAAATAGAAGTAACTTGGGAAGAAATCCTGGCTAATGCTAATCAATTTTCAGGTAAACGAGTTAGATTAACCTTGTTCGACCAAAATTCGACTAGAGAGTCAGATCTATTGAAAGAAATCAATCTTGGAGTTTCGACAGATACTTGGGCTTAATATCATCGACTAATCGCTAACCGCCAAGCTGAAATTCTGACAGATGGGGAACAAGAGCAACTAATCGAAATTAGCGACAGGTTGGAAGTTGCGAATGTTCGCCGGATGAACGCATTAATCGAACTTGCAAATATGCGCGGTCAATCTTTGGATACAGTCATGCAAGAAGTGGGGATACCAGAGTCTGATTAAATGGCTGACATAATTGATTGCACAGAATTTTGATGAGTTGCCTTTTTCATAAAAGATTTGAAAATATTGAGTGTACAATTAATTTTTTTAAGTACTTGTACGGATGTTAATCTGATAACGAATCGACTAACATGGATGCAAATAAGTTATTTTTATTAAAATGGAATTATATCAGTCACATGCAATTAAAATTAAATCTAGGAAATATTCTAAAGATCTGAGGGTTAATCATGAGAAGTATCTACGAGTGCTAGAATCAGGTAAAATAGGCATACTAGCATTACCATTTCTTACAGGCATTCTCATCAATTTCGCCTACGGACAGGATCTCGATCTAGAGGGCAAACTGTTGACTGGCATTGTCATTGTTGCCGTTAACGGTACAAGAATCGTAGGAAATACTGAAAAGGAGAAGAAAAACTTGCAATCTGAACGAATAAAAATTCTTCGGAAAATTGAAATAAATAAGGAATTTGATTTAACGTATGGTGTGGTAGATTTATAAAAGAGAGCTGTATTAACCACTCAAAATATTGATATTACTAAATTGAAAATAGTCTGTGGGCAATGCCCACCCTACAAAATATTGTTTGATTTAATTACCTACAGTACGCTATGCGATCGAGCAATTTTTACACTAATCGATCGATCTTACACCCAACAATATTTAACTATTTCATATTCGTTGGCGAAGCCTCTCTGAAAGAGAATCGTCACCAAATATTTATATCGCTCAATCGATAATGGTGTTAGTGGGCAAAAGATACTGAGTCAATCTACTGAGCCTCTCTCGCTGCTTGTAGTTTTGCTCTCAGCCCTGCTATTACAGCTTCTCCGTTTAAGCCTTCGCCTCGATCTAGTTGAGTGGCTGCACTATCTATTTTTTCACGGAGTTCGGTAGCTAATTTATCGGTAGCACTTTTAGATTTTAGTAGGTTTAGTGCTGCTTCAATTGCTTCTTCGAGGCTAGCATATTTACCAGTAAGGATTTCTTGCTGAATGAATTCTGTTAATTCGGGTTTTAGAGTTAGATTCATAAGGGCAAAATCAGTCCAAAGTCTTGCTGTCATTATAACTCAGTATCCATCTGAATTGATGTGAGGCTAATCTGCGCCTTAAAGAAGTTGGGGTTGGCAGGAAAATTTAGCACCCTCGCAGCGTTGCGAAAACATTTGCTCTTCGTTATAATCGTAGGTAGACTCTAAAATATTAGTCGCCGACTAAGTGCTGTGTCGATCGACAGGCATCCCGATCGAACTAGGGTAGAATAAAGACCCTAGATAATTAGATCGATCGAGTTATGGAAGCCACTCCCAGTCAGATTAGTCAAGCGGTGCAAAAGCTGTATGATACATACCCTTTTCCGCCCGAACCCCTGCTAGATGAAGCTCCGCCAGGATTTAATTGGCGATGGCACTGGGAAGCGGCATACAATTTTTGTACGGGGCAAATGCCTAGTCGTCGGGATGTGCGAATTCTCGATGCTGGTTGCGGTACGGGAGTCAGTACCGATAGTTTAGTCCATCTCAATCCCCAGGCACAAGTAACGGCGATCGATCTCAGTCCCGGCGCACTCAAAGTCGCCACGGAGCGATGTCAGAGATCTGGTGCCGATCGAGTAGAATTTCATCATCTGAGTCTATTCGATGTTGACACTCTACCAGGGCAATTTGACCTCATCAACTCGGTGGGAGTATTGCACCATACCCCAGATCCAATTCGCGGGATTCAAGCCTTGGCGGGGAAATTAGCTCCTGGTGGATTGATGCACATTTTTGTGTATGGTGAATTGGGGCGGTGGGAGATTAAACTGATGCAAGAAGCGATCGGTATTCTGCAAGGGGATAAACGGGGTGATTATCAAGATGGGGTCAAAATAGGTCGATCGATCTTTGGCTCTTTACCGCCTAATAATCGACTAGTAAAACGCGAACAAGAGCGATGGGCGATCGAAAATCACAAAGACGAATGCTTTGCTGATATGTACGTTCATCCCCAGGAGATTACTTATAATATTGGCACGTTGTTTGAATTAATCGATGCTTCTGGTCTAGAATTTATCGGCTTTTCCAATCCTGACTTTTGGAATCTCGATCGACTCTTGACAAAAGCACCAGACGCATTAGAACGCGCTCAAAAGCTAGATATTCGCGCTCAATATCGGCTGATCGAATTACTCGATCCAGAAGTTGCTCATTATGAGTTCTTTCTCGCCAAACCAACATTACCAGTAAAAGTTGATTGGGCGCAAGATGAGATTTTCATGACAGCAATTCCTCACCGTCACCCCTGTATCGAAGGGTGGGAGAGTAAGAATGTATTTAACTATGATTGGAAATTGATTAATCTCTCCGATGCTGAGTTTGCGTTTATGCAGGTTTGCGACAAAAATAGAGAGCAACGATCGACAGTTGCTGAGATTATTAAAGCTATGGATTTCTCAATTGCAGATGTCCGCTCTCTGGTCGATCGAAAGCTAATTATGCTCGCCAAATAATTTATAAGAGGCTGTTTGAAAACTTATTTTTGTTACCCGTAGGTTCTAGCGGATCCCCCCCTATTTGAATTGCTGCGTAGGTTGTTTACCCCTCCCCAGCCCTCCCCTTGCCAAGGGGGGGCTTTGCTCCCCCTTGCCAAGGGGCAGGGCTGATCTATTGAAGAAAGGAAAATAAACGATCGACATCATGAGCAAGAGACCTGATTCCTTTGGTAATAGAGGAAAAACCCTCCTTCCGAAAGACATTCATTGCGATTGTCCGTAGAATACCAAAGTTA
>JANOPX010000311.1:0-1866 GCA_031422115.1 Chamaesiphon sp. VAR_4_metabat_408
ACTTGTCGCTTCTGGCGCATTAAGTGGCGGCTTCTGGGGCTTATTAATCGGCTTGATGTTCCTTGAACCGTTGCTGGGAATTTTTGGCGCAGCCGTGGGTGCCCTTTCTGGTGCCTTAACGGATATCGGTATTGATGACAACTTTATTCGAGAGTTGGGCGATACGATAGAACCCGGCACCTCCGCCCTTTTTATCTTAGTACGAAAATCGACTCCTGATAAAGTTTTGGATGAATTGAGCAAGTTTGAGGGAAAAGTCCTCCGCACTTCTTTATCCCATGTCGATGAGGCAAAACTTCAGGCGGCTCTTACGAAAAGTGCAGCAGGATAAATCATAGCTTCAAAAAATCTTGAAATCAGTATAGATTGCGTTAACAAGAGATTCTATGTTCGGGAAGAAAAGCAAATGGCAGCAAAATCGATAACAACTCAACCATCTAATTCACTTCCTCTAAGCCAGCCAGGGATTAGAACTCTTCCTGACTCGGACACAGCTTTTGTGATAATTAGCTTTGTGGTATTTTGGACGATCGCCGCTTTTATTTATGCTTGTATTCCTAAACAAAAGCAGCATTTCTCCAGCTTCAAACTACCTCCCAAAACTCTGTGTCGTCGCTGTCGATATTTTAGTGATAATCACTATCTCAAGTGTGCGCTTCATCCGGCAACCGCACTGACAGAGAAAGCAGTTGATTGTCGAGATTACTGTCCAAATAGCAAGACAAAAAGTGTTGAATAGTTTTGAATCGCTCATAACATTCTCATAATTCGATCGTATTCTAAAAAGGTAGAGTATTAATACTCTTCTACAACATTCTTCTTAACTAAACCACCCAAATATCAAAATTCAATACAATGAAACTCCAATTAAAAGTTCCTAATATGAGCTGTGGTGGTTGTGTAAGCACCATCACTGACGCGATTAAAACAGTCGATGCTAATGCGACTGTTCAGGCCGATCCGCAAACTAAGACTGTATCAGTAGAAACTCAATCTCCTGAAGCAACAATTAAGGCAGCAATGACCAAGGCTGGCTATCGCCCTAGCTAGGCTGTTGTAATTGGCTTTGAGTTCAATTTCAGAGCCGATTACTGGATATCAAAGTCTCAGGCTACAGGCACCATTCCCTGCTTCTTTTGCAAAGCGTCGGTTCTGCGGAAGCGCGGCTACGCCAACGCCTAAAGATGTTTACCCTGCGAGGAACTCTTTTATGAAACCAGATTACCTGATTATCGGCAGTGGTTTATCAGCATTGACCTTTGGTGCTTTGATGGCAAATGCTGGTAAAACCGTCCAAATCCTTGAAGCTCACGAGCATCCAGGCGGATTTGGGCATACGTTTACAATGGCTAAAAAGTATACGTTTAATGCCCAATTTCACTATGTCTGGGATTGCGGTGAAGGGCAAACTGTGAATAAGGTATTGAAGAAACTTGGATTGGACAAGGAAGTAACCTTTGAAAGATACGATCCTGATGGTTTCGACCACATGCGAATGCCTGGTTATGAAATGGATATTCCTTCAGATCCAGAAGAACTGATTGCGCGATTGTCTGCGCTGTTTCCCGACCATCCTCACAACATTCGTCAATTTGTAAATGAAGTCGAGAAAACTGGTGCAGGCTTAAAAATAGTTGCGCCACCACTAAAACCGATCGAACTACTCAAACATCCTAGTGAAGTCTGGAGTACCGTCTGGAACCTCAATAGTACCCTTCAGGATGTATTTGACAAATTCCAGCTTCCTCAAGCTGCTCAGACCCTATTAGCCCTGCAATGGCTAGATTTTTTACTACCGCCAAACCAACTTTCTTTTTTTGCGTGGGTGGCATTATTTAGAGGTTATCAAGCAGGGGCATTTTACCC
>JANOPX010000312.1:0-11755 GCA_031422115.1 Chamaesiphon sp. VAR_4_metabat_408
CCCAGTCCCCCCGTCCCCCCGTCTCCCCCTCCCCCAGTCCCCCTTCGCCGCCATTTTGACAATCGCCCAAACGCCACATCAACCTCCACTAATCTTGATTGTCGATGACGATGATTTGGTGAGATTTATGTTGTGCGAGAAAATGCTTGAAGATGGCTACCAGGTAGTCACAGCGAGTAATGGCGAAGAAGCTTTAGTCGTCTATCAAGAATATCAACCAGACGTGGTGTTGATGGATGGAGTCATGCCGGAGATGGATGGGTTTGAGTGTTGTCGAAGGTTGCAAGAATTGCCTGGAGGAGACTTGACACCAGTACTCACCATCACAGGATTGGATGATACCGCATCACTCGATCGGGCTTATGAAGTTGGAGCCGCTGACTATATCACCAAACCCATTCACTGGGCGGTATTGCGCCAACGAGTCAAAAGATTGCTCTATCAATCCCAACTGTATCGAGAACTAGAAGTATCAAATCTAGCCCTACGTCAGACAGCCGAACAACTTCAGGATCGAAACCGCCTACTCGAACAATCCAAAAAAGTAGCAGAATCAGCCAATAAAGCCAAAAGTGCCTTTCTAGCTGCCATGAGCCACGAAATCCGCACCCCAATGAATGGCGTAATTGGGATGACAGGATTGTTACTCGATACCGAACTCAGCTCCCAGCAGCATGAATTTGTCAGTACGATTCGTCATAGTGGTGATGCCTTGCTTACCCTCATCGATGATATTTTGGACTTCTCCAAAATCGAATCAGGTAAATTAGAACTCGACAATCGACCATTTAATATTCGTGACTGTATCGAAGAAACTCTCGATTTGCTGGCACCCAAAGCAGCCGAAAAAAATCTCGAACTCGCCTACCTCATCTACAAAAATACACCCAGTTGGATTGTCGGCGATCCTTGCAGAATTCGACAGATCCTAGTTAATTTGGTGGGTAATGGATTAAAATTCACCAACTCTGGTGAAGTAGTCGTCGGCGTAACTGCTCGCAGGCTCGATCCGATCGATGAAGATTCAGTCATCGATCTCGATTGCCCAGCTTATGAAATCCGATTTGTGGTCAAAGATACCGGAATTGGGATTGCAAATGATAAAGTCGATCGATTATTCAAAGCCTTCAGTCAAGTTGATTCTTCTACCACCCGTAACTACGGTGGCACGGGATTGGGCTTGATTATCAGCAAACGTCTGACAGAATTGATGGGCGGTAAAATGTGGGTTGAGAGTCAAGTAGATAGCGGATCTAGCTTTTTCTTTACCATTATTACCAAAGCTGCCCCAATCTCATCTCAACACCACCAAAAAGAACATCAAAAAACTGACTACTTACAAGGGAAAAGATTATTAATCGTCGAAGATAATGCCACCCATCGTAAAATATTAGCCCTTCAAGCCCAATCTTGGGGCATGTCTGCTCATCCAACTGAGTCTGGAGCTGAAGCCCTCAAGTTGCTCAATCTTCGGGGGCATTTCGATCTGGCAATATTAGATATGAAGATGCCTGAAATGAATGGACTAGTGCTTGCTCAAGAAATTCGCAAAATCCCTGAATATCAAAATCTTCCGTTGGTCGTACTCAGTTCCTTGAGTATTAGTAAAAGTGATATTGAAACTTTTAATATCAATTTTGCAGCTACTCTAAATAAACCGATTAAACAATTTCAACTCCAAGAAGTTCTCTCTCAAATTCTAGGTAAGAAGATCGGACAAGAAATCCACGATTCAAAATCCAAATCATCAAACTACGATCGATATCAAGCTACATTCCCCTTACGCATCCTCCTCGCCGAAGATAATCTCGTCAATCAAAAAGTAGCCATCCATATGTTAAAACGAATCGGCTATCAAGCTGATGTCGCTATGAATGGATTGGAAGTAATCGAATTGATGCACAAAAATCCTTATGATGCAATCTTGATGGATTTACAGATGCCAAAAATGGGTGGATTAGAAGCAACCCGTCGAATTCTAGACGAATTTCCCCAACATCGTTGTCCGACAATCATTGCCATGACAGCCAACGCTTTAGAAGATGATAAAAAAGCCTGTCTCGATGCTGGAATGCAAGACTATATAACCAAACCTGTCAAAATAGAACAACTATCTCAAGCCCTCAGTCAGTGCCAACCATTACTATTAATTTAATCTAACAGATGTTAGAATTGTAGATATGTTGCAGGAGGTGCGGGATGACGGTTGCTACCCAGAAAATGACGCTAGAAGAATTCCTCGCCTATGATGACGGTACGGAAAACTTATATGAATTAGAAAATGGAGAACTAATTTCGATGCCATCTGAAAGCGATCGTAACCAAAGAATAGCATCTTTTTTGTTTGCACTATTCTTAGGCATGGGGATTCCTAGCTATCGACTCAGAATTGGTACAGAATTAGCCGTAAGTGGATCGCGGGTATCAGTGCGGGTACCAGATTTGCTATTATTATCTGAAGAATTGGCAACAGAATTGGAAGGCGCGACAAGATCGATCGTCATGATGGATATGTCTCCACCTTTGCTTGCAGTAGAAGTTGTTAGTCCAAAACAAGAAAACCGCGATTATCGCTACAAACGGACTGAGTATGCCGCAAGAGGAATTGCTGAATATTGGATTGTCGATCCAATCGCTCAAAAAGTTACTATCCTAGAATGGATCGAAGGATTGTATGAGGAAAAAGTTTATACAGGTGATAATTTGCTTCAGTCTTCCCTATTTGAAAATCTAGATTTGACTGTCGATCGACTACTACAAGCACGTTGAATAAACTGGATTATTATCTATTTGTTAGGTGACAGCGAGTAATTGATGTTAGAATTGTAGATATTCTCTTGAGGTGCGGGATGACTGTTGCTACCCAGAAAATGACGCTAGAGGAATTCCTTGCCTATGATGATGGTACGGAAAATTTATATGAATTAGAAAATGGAGAACTAATTTCGATGCCATCTGAAAGCGAAATTAACCGCCGGATTGCTATGTTTCTATTAGTGTATCTTAGTCAACTAGGTATCCCAGCATATCGATTGACGATGAAAACTGAGGTAGCGGTAAGTGGATCGCGGGTATCGGTGCGGGTACCAGATTTACTATTATTATCTGAAGAATTGGCAACAGAATTGGAAGGCGCGACAAGATCGATCGTCATGATGGATATGGCTCCACCTTTACTTGCAGTAGAAGTTGTTAGTCCAAAACAAGAAAAACGCGATTATCGCTACAAACGGACTGAATATGCCGCAAGAGGAATTGCTGAATATTGGATTGTCGATCCAATTGTTCAAAAAGTTACTATCTTAGAATGGATCGAAGGATTGTATGAGGAAAAGATTTACATGGGCGATGATTTGCTTCAGTCTTCCCTATTTGAAAATCTAGATTTGACTGTCGATCGATTATTACAAGCACGTTAAATAAACTCGAGCACCTCGATCGGATCGACTCAGGGGAAATACCTTGGATCTAAGTCTAAGTAATTATTAAAATCGTGCCTTTCAATTATAACTATACAATTCAATTTCGAGATACAGATGCAGCCGGAGTGGTGTACTTTGCAAATATTATCTCGATTTGCCATACTGCATATGAAGCTTCATTGATTCGATCGGGTATCGATCTAAAACTATTTGTAAATAACCCCGAATTTGCAGTTCCCATTAGCCATGTATCGGCTGATTTTTTTAGACCGTTATTTTGTGGCGATCGGATCGCCATTCAATTAACGACTGCTTTAATTAATAGTTGTAAATTTGAAATCAAATATCAAATATTAGCAACTGACACTGAATCGTTGGTGTCTGCTACCGTCATAACTAGGCATATAGTCATAAATCCCCTCACGAGAAAACGGCAAGAATTACCACAAGTCTTAACTGATTGGCTGCTAGAGTGGCAATGAAAGTTAAGAATTAACTGGCGGTTGAAACCGCAGCTATATAATCAAAGTCCGCCTACGCGGACTAAGAAATTAGTCCGCGTAGGCGGACTTTGTGTCACTAGCTACGCCTACCCTTCGGGAACGCTTCGCGAACAGTCGTCAGCAGTTCTTAACCGACAAGACTTAAAGCTGCACTTGGTAATAATATCTCTAGATCCAGATTAGCTGCTGCGGCTGCTAGTCGATCGAGATCGTGAAGATCGGCTACATGGGGAATGCAGCCGAGTACTGGTGTGCTCGTAAGTGATTGGATGAGTGCGGCTGGTGCTAAGTCGGCGATCTCTGCGGCGGATATCGGAGCTGTACAATTGAGCACGATGCCAAGTAGTTTTACTCCATATTGCTTGGCTAGTGCTACATTCGCGACTGCTGCGGCGATCGATCCCAGTCTCACAGGTACTACCAAAACGGTCGCTAACCGCCAATCTCTGGCTAAATCGGCGACAACTAGTTCGTCAGTTATGGGCGTACCCAAACCACCGATCGCTTCTACTAATACCATGTCATGTTGCTTTCTCATCCGCTCTAGAGCTTGCCAAGCGATACCCAAATCGATATTTACCCCCGCTTTGGCTGCGGCGATGGGGGGTGCGAGGGGTGCGTCTAGATAAATCGGGTTGATATCAGCAGAAACTCGATCGAATATATCGGCGTAGAACTCTCGATCGCCTGTACCGCACTGAATCGGCTTCATAATGCCCCAATTTTGCTGCGGACGATGTTTGATGCCATAAGCAGCTAATGCGGCTGTTAAGACGGTTTTACCCGCCTCTGTGTCGGTACTGGTGATTAGGAGCATGGTGAGGGTGGTAGGGTGGTAGGGTAGGAGGGTGGTAGGGTAGGAGGGTGGTAGGGTGGTAGGGTAGGAGGGTGGTAGGGTGGTAGGGTGGTAGGGTGGTAGGGTGGTAGGGTAGGAGGGTGAATGTATTATTTCCTCAATCCAAAATCCAAAATCCTGCTTGGTGCGTTCCACTGTCGGGGAACCCGAACAGTTCACGCATCCGCAAAATCCAAAATCCAAAATTAGTTAATCCAAAATCCCTCTACAAGCCTTGTTCGAGATCGTGGATGACTTTTTGGAGATACCACTCTTCGGAACGCCCGGGATAGTTTTCTTCAGCGTGTTCTATGAGTCTAGTGGCGATCGGCCATTGTCCGCTGACGAGGATTAGTAGCCTTTGGCGAAGGGGTGCTGTTTCGGGATTATCGCGACTTGTGGTGGGTGGTGTAGATTTGGGGACAGATCGTTGGATTTGTTGGAGTTTGGCTAGTGTGTCTTGGTATTGGGGGAGATCTTGACGATCGAAGTAGATATTTGCGGCGATCTGATAGTCGGCGATCGCTTGGGATAGTTCTTCTAGTTTGGTGTATGTTTGCGCCCGTTGCAAGTATGGGGCTGGTTCGGTGGGATCGATCTCGATGGCTTGAGTCAGATCGGCGATCGCGGCGGGATAGTCATTCAGGCTAATATGTGCTTGACTGCGGGCGATGTAGATAAATAAGTCTTGTGGTGTAATGGCTAAGGATCTGTCGAAATCTACGATCGCTCCACCAAAATCACCCATCTGAGAGCGTAATTTACCACGACTCCGATAAGCGATCGCGAATTGAGGATCGAGTTTGATGGCATGATTGAGGTTCATCAGCGCGGATGAGTTATCGCCTTGTTTGAGATACAATATCCCCCGACAACAGTAGCCCCAAGCATTATCGGGGCTAGTTTTGACTGCCCAATTAGCATCTTCGATCGCCCCTTGAAGATCGCCTTTCTCAGCACGTTCGATCGTTTGGCGATAAAATTGTTCGGGGGAAATTAACTCGGATCTGACAGATGGGGTGGGAGTGTTAGTTATAGTTAGGGGTTTGGGTTGCAGGGATTGAGCTTCCGCTAGACATTGACGACTAGTTTCGGGATTTTGCTGGTTTAAATATAAACTAGCGGCGATCTTGTAGGCAGCGATCGCATCTGGATAGTTTGTCAGTTTGCGACAGACGATCGCTTTGAGTTGATATGCTGGTGCATAGTCTCGCCCAAACTCGATCGACTTATCCACATCAGTGAGCGCGCCAGGAAAATTTTTGAGCGTCAACCGAGCCAAAGCACGCGCATAGTAGCAATCTCGATGTTGAGGATCGAGTTTCAATGCCTGAGTATAATCGGATACCGCTTGGAGCAGATCGCCGAGATCGAAATATACCAAACCTCGACGATAATAGATTTCTGCCCATTCAGGTGTGGCGATGAGAGCGAGAGCGAAAGTTTCGATCGCCCCGGAAGTATCTCCAGCCCTAGCTTGTGCCAATCCCTGTTGATAATAATCTTGGGTCATAACCTACACTACAATTATTATTTTAACGTAAGGTGCTCAGGGGTGAGGGGTGGGAGGGTAGGAGGGTGGGAGGGTAGGAGGGTGAGAGGGTGGGAGGATGAAAAGTTTAACACCCTCTAGTCTCCCTCAATCCAGTCTCCCTCAATCCAAAATCCAAAATCCAAAATTTCTTCCTATTTTACCTCGCCATCAAATAAACTCATCCATAGCCGCTCGATGCCGAGTGTACCAGTACAGAAGATCGATCGAGTCAAGAGCGAAACAGCCAATTCATTTAATTTATCATCATCTTGATAAGCACTTACCTTCGCTCGACGGGGATTCATCCGGCTGCGAAAATGGGCGCGGAAGCGGTCTAAATATTCCGAGACTCTGAAATTGTATTCTGGGGGAATTTGCTTCTCACAGAGCTGCTGATGGGCTAGTAGAAGCTGTCTAATGGTGACAGATAGACTGTTAGCTAACCGACAACAAATCGCTGTTAATGCTTTGGCTTCATCCACTGACAAACTTCGCCGAGTATGAGCGCGACGCATGGGATTTGTCGATCTCATTCGCCACAATACGATGCGGTTTTTGACAATCCCAGTTAGTTCCAATTCTTGTACCAGCTCCAAGATCTGCTCGGAGCTTCCAGCCTCGACTGACTCCATCGCCAACAATAGCAAATCGAGTTCGACTTTGGTACGGCGCGGACAACCATCACCCGCCAGCTTGGGATTTGGAAGACTCTCCAGTAGCCCCAGGAGTGTCTCAGACATGGGATCGTCGATTAGCGTTGCACTCATATTATGAAATCGATTGACTAGATAGATGGGGTTGGAACTTACGAGGATTTAGACTCAAGTACGGGGCAAAATTGTTGCAGTGAATGCCAGTATCGCTTACGTTCGATCGTGTAGCGTCGGCTTTAGCGAATCGCCATTTGTCAGCTACATCAGCATACCCGACTTTTTAGCCAGAATTACCATCAACCCAATTGACAATTTAACACTAACCATTGACTATCGATTGTTATTAGGCTTTTTTCTACCTCTCTCCCCAAATCCAATGGATCTTAAAGCTCTCATTCGTGACATTCCTGATTTTCCCAAGCCGGGTATTCTATTTCGCGATATTACTACCCTGCTGCGAGATCCCGCTGGATTGCAATATACGATCGATACTATGGCGGCTCAAATTGGCGATTTACAACCCGAATACCTGGTGGGAATGGAGTCGCGAGGGTTTATTTTTGGCGCGGCTCTAGCTTACAAGTTAGGCATTGGTTTTATCCCTGTCAGAAAGCCTGGAAAACTACCCGCACAGGTTCATGCGGTGGAGTATGCTCTAGAATATGGTACCGATAAACTCGAAATCCATCAAGATGCAGTCACCCCTGGTGCGCGAGTGGTAATTGTTGACGATTTGATCGCCACTGGCGGTACCGCAGTCGCCACCGCCAAACTATTACAAGAAATCGGTGCTCATCTCGTCGGCTGTGCTTTTGTCATCGAATTAGACGCTCTCAACGGCAGATCTCGGCTACCAGATGTGCCGATTAACTCTTTGGTTCATTATTAGAGATTTTGGATTTTGGATTTTGGATTTTGGATTTTGGAAAAGTAGCACGAACATCCTCTGATTTTACGTTGTTGGTACGTTCGACGAGCTACCAACCGTATTGTCAGCAAGAACTGTCGAGCTTCCGCGATCGGTATCTGTTTTGAAAATTGAAGTGTGGAATCCAAAATCCCGCTTGGTGCGCTCCACTACCCTAACCCGAACACTCCCTTGCATCCGCACAATCCAAAATCCAAAATCCAAAATCCCCTAACTCTTCACCAACGCCTGAGAAATGTGCTTATTCACCACATCAACCAACTGATTGGGGGTAAATGGTTTGGTGAGATAATCATTAGCACCAACCATTCGCGCTCTCATTCGATCTAACATGCCATCGCGACTAGTAAGCATTACAACGGGGACATGCTTCAAATTTGGCGACTTGCGGAGTAGTTGACAGAGTTCGTAGCCATTGATATCTGGCATTGTAATGTCCATCAAAATCAACATCGGATGAACACGAATTAGTTTGGTGATAGCTTGAGCGGGTTTTGTCAAAGTGATGACTTCATACCCCTGCGCCTCCAATGTCATCAGCACACTTTTCTGGACTGTTTGACTATCATCAATGCAGGCAATTAGCGGTCGATCGTGGTTTTGTTCGGCTCCATATCTAGAAATTTGCGCGTTCCGATTGGCGATTAATGGTAAAAGAATGCTGGCAAGTTGTTGGACATCAACATTCAATCGATCGGCCGTACTATAGAGACAAAGATTTTGAGTCAAGGCTGTTTTGTACAACTCGATCGCCTTATTACTTTGCAACTGTTGCCAGAGAAGCTGATACAGACTATCTATGTTTGATACATAAACTCTAACTAGTGGAGAGCTAATATGCGGTCTAATCTTTTGCCACTGCCAAATCAATTCTTTGACTGGAATAATTATCTTTTGAAGAGAAACTGACAAAATTAAGATGTCTAAATTGGCATCAAGGTCGAAATTCATCTCCGCATCGCCGATCGCCATGATATGGACAAAAGCTTCTTGAGTCAGGGTGAAAGCCAACTGACGAACCTGTTGGAGTGACAGTCTCCCAGATTGCCATTGAGCACAAATAAATTGGTAATCAGATTGCCCCGCCGCAAAATCACTTAAATTAAATTCAGGATGATGCTGTCTGGTCAAATAAGTTAATCTTTCTCTTTGTCCTAATGTACTAGTTGCAAAATGCAATTTACCATTACCAAAATAAGCTTGCCATGCAACCGAATTGTCAAGAGGATCTTTAATGGTCAATCTTCCCGATAGCTCTTGCTTGATAATGTCTTTTAATGCTTCAACAACTTTAGTCATTACTCTTATAAATATATTCTAATTAATCATCTTTTCCTCTCCACCAGATGTTGACGACCTTCATCAATGCTTCACCTTTTCGGAATTCTCAAAAACCTCTGATGAAAGAAAATTTGTAGAAGTTCAGCCTTGCTGTACATCGGTAATCGGTAGAATTTAGACTAAGAGGCTGTTTGAAAAGTTAAATTTGTTACCCGTACACCCTAGAGAATCCCCCCTAACCCCCTTTTTAAGGGGGGGATCGGATCCGGCTTGGTGCAACACATGCGGAGGGAACCTCCGCGTGATTGCATCCGCTTTTTAAGGGGGGCTGGGGGGGATTCTACTAATTGTGCGTATTAAAAATAACTTTTCAAACACCCTCTAAGATTGCCGCAAAATGCCATGTACCCTACCTCTAATATTCCCAGTAACGATCCGATCGAACACAAGGAATAATAAATTTTAAGTAGCTCTGAAGGCATACACAAGCTACACAGAGGATAGAGATCCACAATCCCAACGGAAACATGTGTACCCTAGCCACAGTCATAATTCATATATATCGATTACTTCCGGTAGGCTATCGCCACCTCCAAAGCCAGCAGATGAATAGATTACAATCCCAAGACGAGCAACTCATTGCTCCACAACCTCCTCATCCATCATCGAAAATCCGAAAATCGAGCTGGAAATCAAACGCAACAACAGCCCTATCGATTTCGCTTTCTCTGAGCCTAGCTTTATTCACCTCCATCTCCCCTGGCATAGCTCAAGAGCGCAAACCGCCCCGCACCCTCACAGCCAGCGGACGAGGAATCATCACTATCCCCACTACACTCAGTCAAATTCGGCTAGCAATTGAGGTACAAGCCAAAACCCCAAATACCACTCAACAAGAAGCCGCCAAACGTTCGGCGCGGGTAATGGCGTACTTAAAAACCCAGCGAGTAGACAAATTGCAAACCACTGGGATAAATCTCAATCCTACTTATATTTATCCACCAAATAGTAATCCCCAGATTACTGGATATACAGCTACTAATAGTATTAGCTTCCAGGTACCAACCGATCGAGCGGGCACAATCCTCGACGCAGCAGTCGAAAATGGAGCGACACGTATCGATGGAGTCAATTTTGTAGCGAGTGACAAAGCGATCGAATCGGCTCAAATCAATGCTCTCAAACAAGCTACCCTCGACGCTCAACGCCAAGCTGATGCCGTCTTGAGCACTCTCAATCTCCAGCGTAAAGAAGTCATCGGCATAAAAATCGACAGCACCTCCACCCCTGCCCCCATGCCAATGCCCTTCGCCAGGATGCAAAAAGTAGCTGGTGATGCTGCTGCAACTAGCACTCCCGTCGTGGGTGGCGAACAGCAAGTAGAAGCAGCCGTTACGGTAGACTTTAGCTATTAATTAGGGTTGGGGGTTTGGAGAAAGATTTCTCGGCGTTGCTGAATCAAGGTATGTTTTCAAAGTTTCTGCAACAAACAATTATCCCAACTCCCAACTCCCAACTCCCAACTCCCTACATATAATCCGGCATCGCTTCAGCATTATCGCGTTTGGAGCCGAGGAGATCGAGACTTTCGACTTTGACGACGGGGCGAGAGCGAGTAGTACCAGTGGCTCTGTCTGTCCAGGTTTCTATTTCCAGAGAGCCTTTGATGCCGATTTGGGAGCCTTTTTTAGCATAGTTGTTGGCGATTTCGCCAGTTTTGCCCCAGATTTTGAGATTGAACCAGTCGGGTTGGTCGTTATTTTTACTGCGACGGTTGACGGCGAGGGTGAGGTTGCAGACACACTTGCCAGAGCCTTCAAACCATTTCAGTTCTGGATCCCCACCGACTCGTCCGACTAGATGAACAACATTAATACTCATAAACTAAATAGTAGTTATGTACTTTGATGGTATTTTAACTCAAAATGGCGATCGAAGTATACAGGTGATGACCTTCGGACGGTTAGATCGATCGATCTTGCTGAGATTGGCTATGGAAATGAGCCGAAAAACCGATCCTTAAAGTCGTAAGTTCGATCGCCAAATAAGTGATATCCGCGACAGCATCTTGTGCCGTGCCGAGATTTACACGAAAGATGACGAATCGTCCGCAAAAAATGTAAATATGGGCACTAGAAGCCGTGAGCCAAAAAGATCGGCTAGTCGCCATACCCAGTCATCATTATGGAGCCTGTCGCCACGGACAGTATTTGCCAATCCAGCATTATACTGCTATAACCCAAGTTGATTAGCATATAAATGCTTGCTGTCTACGCAAGAAGTCCAATCTAGCAATAATTGTGACTAGACTAACGAGACAAAAGGTAATAAGATTCACCTCGTAGGGGTTAAATAAAAATAGTGTAGAACCAAAGTTGGTATTTAGCGATCGACATCCTCGATCTCCGCTAGGGAACAATGAGTAAGAACTATATGAATCAAGGATAGCTATCTACAAATTCAACTGACCGTTATTAAAATTTGGGGGCAAAGAAGCGCGTGGGTTTTTTCAATCGCTTTTCCTTATCCAGAGATATGGGTATGGACCTGGGAACTGCCAATACATTAGTGTATGTAACTGGCAAAGGTATTGTTTTAG